>CAZXNY010000180.1:4449-5962 GCA_964642205.1 uncultured Caulobacteraceae bacterium | reverse complement strand
GCGCCGATGAAGGCGATGATCGAGAAGATTTCGCGGATAAGGCCCCGCGCGAACGCCATGATGCCGGAGAACGCCACGATCGCGAGCGCGACGAGGTCGAACCAGGTGATGCCAAAGCCTTCCATTACCGCCTTCTCCCCTCTGAAGGCGCCGTCAGAAGGGCCGCGAGATCCCCAAGGCGGGCGATTTCGCGGACATTCAGACCGCCGCTGCCGCGCTTGCCATCGCCCCCGCTGGGCGGCGCAAGCGCCGTTTTGAAACCGAGCTTAGCCGCTTCTTTGAGGCGCAAATCCGTCCGCCCCGCCGGCCGGATGTCGCCTGAAAGCGCGACCTCGCCGAAGGCTACGCAATCCTTCGGCAAGGGCTCGTCCGCCAGGGCCGAGATCAGGGCCGCCGCGACCGCGAGATCGGCGGCGGGCTCCGTGATCCGGAGGCCACCGGCCACGCTGAGGTACACGTCGCGCCCGCCGAACGCCAGCCCGCAGCGGGCCTCCAGCACCGCCAGGATCATGGCGAGGCGCGCGGAATCCCAGCCGACGACGGCGCGCCGGGGCGTGCCGTAAGCGGCGGGGGCGGCGAGGGCCTGGATCTCCACCAGGACGGGGCGCGTGCCTTCGACACCGGCGAACACGGCAGCCCCGCTTGCGCGTTCGCCCGCACCGCCGAGGAAGAGCGCGGAGGGGTTGGGCGTTTCCTTGAGGCCGCCTTCGGCCATTTCGAAGACGCCGATTTCGTCGGTGGGGCCGAAGCGGTTCTTCACGGCGCGCAGGATGCGGAAGGTGTGGCCGCGCTCGCCCTCGAAATAGATCACGGAGTCGACGAGGTGTTCGACGACGCGTGGACCTGCGATCTGGCCGTCTTTCGTGACGTGGCCGACGAGCACGACGATGGCGCCGGAGCGCTTGGCGAAGCGCACGAGTTCGTGGGCGCAGGCGCGCACTTGCGTGACGGTGCCGGGCGCAGCGTCGATGCCGTCAGCGAATACGGTCTGAATGGAATCGATGATGACAAGATCGGGCTTGAGCGCTTTCAGCCCTTCGAGGATTTGCCGCAGATCGTTTTCGGCGGCGAGACGAACGGGCGATTCCGCGACGCCGAGGCGGCGTGCGCGATCCTGAATTTGCGCCAGCGCTTCTTCGCCGGTCACGTACGCGACGGTGCGCCCGGATTTCGCGAGCGCGGCGGCGGCTTGCAGAAGCAACGTCGATTTGCCGACGCCGGGATCGCCGCCGACGAGGATCGCCGAAGCTGGAACGAAGCCGCCGCCGCAGACGCGATCGAGTTCGTCGATGCCGGTGGCGAGGCGCGGCGGGGGTTCGGATGTGCCGGAGAGGTCTTCGAAGTGCACGCCCTTTGCGCGTTTGCCGCCCGTGGGCGCTGCGAGCGCGCCGGGCGTGACGCTGCGCTGGGCGGTTTCCTCGACGAGCGTATTCCACGAGCCGCAGGCTTCGCATTTGCCGAGCCATTTCGGATGCAGCGCGCCGCAGGCTTGGCAGATGAAGACGGTGTCGGA
>CAZXNY010000180.1:0-4349 GCA_964642205.1 uncultured Caulobacteraceae bacterium | reverse complement strand
ACGAGGCGTTTGGACATGCGCGCGCCGGCTTCGGCGATGTTGAAGCCTTCGGGCACGCGATGAACGCCGTCTGATCCATCGGGCCAGAATTCGGGCTCTTCGTAACCGCACTCGCCCCATGCACGGCAGATCAAGGTGTCGGCGAGATAGGTTTCGGCGCGGATCCAGTCTTGCGGACCGATGGAAAGCTCGATGCGGCCATCGCCGCGATTGCTGGTGAAGGCGATGGTGGCTCCGTCTTTTGCGTTTTCGAACACGGCGAGGCGTGCTTCGAGGTCAGGGCCGATCCAGATCGGCTCGCGCTCAACGACACGCACGAAGCGATCGATCAGATCGGACGCGGCGTCGCGCAATGTTCCGAGGCCTTGCTCATGCACGTCGTAGTGCGGGGCGCGGGGCGGGGGAGCTTTGTCCATGCCGATTTGAGAGCGCGCCGGGCTCTGCTAGGCAAGTCTCAAACGCGCGATCAGATGCGATGGGGGAAATATGAGCGGGGCGGCGGACGAGGAGAGCAAGCACCACACGGCCACTGGGCGTGAGCGCACGGTGATTGGCGCATCGTCGCTCGGCACGGTGTTCGAGTGGTACGATTTTTATCTCTACGGCTCGCTCGCGGCGGCGATCTCGGCGCATTTCTTTTCCGGCGTGAACGAGACGACGGGGTTCATCTTCGCGCTGGCAGCGTTCGCGGCGGGGTTTGCGGTGCGCCCCTTCGGCGCGTTGGTGTTTGGACGCATTGGCGATGTCGTCGGGCGTAAGAACACGTTTCTCGTGACGATGGCGATCATGGGGCTCTCGACGTTCCTCGTCGGGCTCTTGCCGGGCTACAATCAGATCGGCGTGTGGGCGCCGATCGCGCTGGTGATCTTGCGCTTGCTGCAGGGGCTGGCGCTCGGCGGCGAATATGGGGGCGCTGCGACCTATGTTGCGGAGCATGCGCCGAACGGGAAGCGCGGGCTTTACACGAGCTGGATTCAGACGACCGCGACGATCGGGCTCTTCCTCTCGCTGATCGTGATTATGGCGACGCGAGTGACGCTTTCGAAGGAGGATTTCGACGCGTGGGGCTGGCGGATACCGTTTCTTGTTTCGATCGTGCTGCTGGCGATCTCGATGTGGATCCGCATGCAGCTGCAGGAGAGCCCGGTCTTTCAGAAGATGAAGGAAGAGGGGCAGACGTCGAAGGCGCCGCTGGCGGAGGCGTTCGGGCGATGGAGCAATGCGAAGATCGTGCTGATCGCGCTGTTCGGCGCGGTCGCGGGGCAAGCCGTGGTTTGGTACACGGGGCAGTTTTATACGCTGTTCTTCCTTGAGCGCGTGCTGAAGGTCGATGGGCTGACGGCGAATGGATTCATTGCGATCTCTCTGCTGATCGGCACGCCGTTCTTCATTCTGTTCGGGTGGCTATCGGACAAGATTGGGCGAAAGCCCATCATTCTTGCAGGCTGCGCGCTCGCGGCGGCGACGTTCTTTCCGCTGTTCGGCGCGCTCACGGAGGCGGCGAACCCCGCGCTTGCGCATGCGCAACGCACGGCGCCGGTGGTCGTGCGCGCCGATCCGGCGACATGCTCGCTGCAATTCGATCCGGTGGGGCGCAACAAGTTCGATACGACGGCGTGTGATGTTGTGAAAAACTTCCTGTCGCGCGCGGGCGTTTCGTATCGCAACGAAGCGGTGGCGCCGGGGCTGCCGACGGAGGTGCATATCGGGCGCGAGCGGTTCGTGGCGCCCGATCCGAGGCTGCCGGATGGCGCGGTGCGGACTGAGGCGATCACGGAGTTTCAGGGCATGCTGCGCGCTTCGCTCGATGCGCATGGTTATGCGGCTGCGGCCGATCCGGCGCGCATCAACGCGCCGCTGGTGATCGCGATCCTCGCGCTGCTTGTGATCTACGTGACGATGGTGTACGGGCCGATCGCGGCGCTCTTGGTGGAGCTCTTCCCGACGCGCATCCGCTATACGTCGATGTCGCTGCCGTATCACATCGGCAATGGCTGGTTCGGCGGGTTCTTGCCCACGACGGCGTTCGCGATCGTGGCGGCGAGCGGCGATATCTATGCGGGGCTCTGGTATCCGGTGATCATTGCGAGCGCGACCGTGCTGATCGGCCTGGTGCTGCTGCCGGAAACGAACAAGCGCGACATCGACGCTTAGGCTGGGACGCTTAGGCTGGCGCGCGCGACCGTCCCGCCATCAACGGGATAAGGTAGCCAATCAGCAGCGCCGTGTTGGGAGCGATGTTGAGCGCGTAGCCGGTGAGCGCGGAGAGCGCGCCATCGATCACGTACCACGCGAAAACGCTTATCGTGACGAGCCGCCAGATGCGCGCGCTTTGCGCGCCGAGCGCGTGCGCGGCTTCGAACGCGGCGTAAAACGTGAGGCTCCAACCGATGGTGACGGCGCCCATAAGCCCGACGCTGAAGGCGAGCGCGGGATCGAACACCGGCGCGGCGCCGCCAAGGATTGTGTAAAGAAGCACGACCGGCCCGCGCGTCGCTTCGAACGCGCCAGCCGCCAGGAGCGCGCCGAAGGCGCCAACCGCGACACACCAAACTCGCAACCACGTGCGCCAAAAGTTGGACATCGCCGCCTCCTTGTTTTGCGTCAGACTAGCGGGAGCCGAGCCAGCGGCAATTACGTTGGAGGTAAGCGGACCGCCGCCGCGCCGCGCGCGTCAGTCTTCGATCGCTTCGAACGTGAGCGGGCCGCGCCATGTCGGCCAGGCGACGATGCTGAGCGCGACGCCGGCTTTGTCGAGCCGGCCGCGGGGATCGCCGGCGCCATCGTCGCCATCGGGCCAGAACTCGATGTCGTCTTCGCTCTGCTCGATCCAGGCGCGGGTGACGATGCGTTCGCCGATGTAGATGTCGGCGCCAAGCCATTCGCCGGGATGCGTGGCGATCTCGATACGGCCTTCGCCCCACGGACTTTCGAACACGGCGAGCGCGGTGGTTTCGTCTTCATCCAAGAGGCGCAGCTGCACGACGCCCGCGTCACAGCGCCAACGGTCGGTGAGGCTCGCAATGGAGGTGAGGCGCGAGAGGATGGTCATCACCGCTACCTCGCGCGTGGCGCCTTCCTTTTCCCAGTAGAGGCGCGCGCTGCGGGGCGGCGGATCGGGCGGGTTCGGCGGCGCTGTCATGGCGCGGGACCGAACGCGGGGGCGGGCGCGGCGTCAAGTGACGCGGCGTTTAGCGGAAATGGGGTGAACGCGGGCCGCTGCCGCGCTAGCTTTGGCGCCAGGAGTTTACGCATGGCCTACAAGAAAATCGGCGTGAAGCGCCTCGCGGGCGCGCTCGGCGCGGAGATCCAGGGCGTCGATCTCGGCGCCGATCTCGACAACGAGACGTTCGACGACATCCACCAGGCGTTCCTCGATCACCAGGTGATCTTCTTCCGCGACCAGACGCTGACGCCCGAGCAGCACAAGCGCTTTGGCCGCCGCTTCGGCACGCTCAACATCCATCCGTATGTGAAAGGGATGGAGGGGCATCCCGAGATCATGGAGATCATCAAGGAGCCGGAGGACAAGATCAATTTCGGCGGCGGTTGGCACTCGGATATGAGCTTTCTCGAGACGCCGTCGATCGGTTCGATCCTGCACGCGATTGAGATTCCGAATTATGGCGGCGACACGTTGTTTGCGAGCCAGTACGCGGCGTATGAGGCGCTTTCGCCAGGGTTGAAGAAGACGCTGGAAGGTTTGCGCGCGGTGCATTCCTCGGCGCGCGAATATTCATCGACGGGCGCGTCGGCGCAGAAGCGCGGCTCGATGCAGGTCGCGGAAGCGGATGGGCATGTCGGCGAGTTCGTGCATCCGGTGGTGAAGGTCCATCCGGAGACGGGGCGCAAAGCGCTCTACGTGAACCCGGCTTTCACGATGAAGTTCGAGGGCTGGTCGACGAAGGATTCGAAGCCCTTGCTCGATTATCTGTTCAATCACTCGAGGTTCGAGGCGTTCACCTGCCGGTTCAATTGGACCAAGGGCGCGGTGGCGTTCTGGGACAATCGCGCGGTTTGGCACTTTGCGCTCAACGATTATCCGGGCCAGCGCCGGCATATGCGGCGCGTCACCGTGGATGCGGCGTGATGGCGAGCGTTTATGACTTTACGGCCCGCACGATCGATGGGGCGGAGCGCTCGCTCGCCGAGTATCGCGGCAAGGTGCTGCTGATCGTGAACACGGCGAGCCAGTGCGGGTTTACGTGGCAGTACAAGGGGCTTGAGGAGCTGTCGCGGAAATACGCGGATAAGGGCGTCGTCGTGCTCGGCTTCCCGTCGAACCAGTTCGGCAAGCAGGAGCCGGGGAACGAGGAAGAGATCAAGAATTTCTGCTCGCTCACCTACGA
>CAZXNY010000179.1:0-6002 GCA_964642205.1 uncultured Caulobacteraceae bacterium | reverse complement strand
GCTTCAGATCGCGCCCGCCGTTTCTTCCCGCCGCACCGCGGCGCGCGCGCCCGCCACCGGCAGAGCGATCCGCGCGCACGTGCCCCCGCCCGGGGCCCGTTCAAGGGAGATGGTCCCGTCATGAAGGTCGACGATGCTCTTGGCGATCGGCAAACCAAGGCCAACGCGCCCGCTCGATGTTCTGCCGGGATCGGCGCGGTAGAACCGGTCGAACACGAACGGTAGATCGGCCGGCGCGATGCCCCCGCCCGTATCGCACACCTCGATCACGGCCGCGTCCTCCACCTGCCGAGCGCTGAGCCACACCTCGCCGCCTGCGGGCGTATGGGAAATCGCATTCGACACGATATTGGTGATCGCCCGCTGCAACAGCGCGCGATCGGCGCTGACAGCGACGGACTCGCCGGGCGCCACGGTGAGGCGCACCCCAGCATCCGCCGCGCTCGCGCTATAGAGGTCGCCGATTGTTTCCACTTCGATCTGTGCGTCCACCAATTGCCGGCGAATGCTGGTTTGTCCGCTCGATGCGCGCGCCAGAAACAGAAGGCGCTCCACCAGCGTGTTGAGCTCCCGGCAGTTTTCCGACAGTTGCCCAACGAGGGCTTCATACTCTTCGGGACTGCGCGTCTTCTGCTCGGCGACGTTGAGCCCAAGGATCAGCTTGTTCAGAGGCGTGCGGATTTCGTGGGCCACGTTGTCGGCGTATTGGCGGAGCCCCTGATAAGCGTGGTTCAGGCGATCGAGCAGCGCGTTGAACTGGCTGCCGAGCGCGGCAAGCTCGTCCGTCATGCCGGCGGTTTCGATGCGTTTGTTCAATCGGTTCGGATCGATCTCGCCGATGTCGCGGGTCATCCGTTCAAGCGGCTCCAGGAGGCGCGCGAACTGGAGCGCGCTCAGCAACGCGGCGGCCGCCAACGCGAGAATCGCAACGATCACGGTCAGCGCCTCGAAGCGGCGAAGCACCATTTCGTCGAGCGTCGTATCGATCGCGATTTGCGTAATGGCCGCGCGCGGCGCCCCGTTCATGACTACGGGCGCTTCAGCCACCATCACCCGAAACCGCCGCCCCGCGCTGCTGGTGACGAACCCGCGCGCAACCTCCTGGTTCGCCCGCATACGCGGGAGCGTTTCACTGGGAAGCACGGCCGACATGTCCGGCGTCTCCTGCAGCACGGCGCCGTCGAGCAGGACGCGCACGAATATGCGGCGCGGCCCTTCCATGTCTTCGCTCACCTCGTGCGCCAACCAGATGTCGCGCTCGGTTTCCGAGTTGAGGATGCTGCGCACGGTCAGGTAGCGTTTCTCCATTGTCTGATCGTCGATCCAGCTCGATTGGGCGACGAGGCCAATATAGAGCGTCACGCAGACACTGGTGATAAGGAGCAGCAACGCAATCGCTTGCCACCGCAGCAAGCGCCCAAGGAGCGCGTTCTTGTTTGGCGCCGTGCGCGCGATGACGGAAAGCCGGCTAGCGAAGGACATAGCCCCGCCCCTTGATCGTGTGGATGACTTTGCGTGCGTGATGATCATCGATCTTTTTGCGGAGCCGCGCGACGTTGACGTCGATCACGTTGCTCTCACTGTCGAGACTCATCTGCCAGACATGCTCCGCAATGAAGGCGCGCGACAGCACCTCGCCACGGTGACGAACCAAGAGTTCGAGCAGCTGAGACTCCTTTGCCGAAAGATCGATCGGGTTTTCGCCGCGGCGCACGGTCAAGCGCGCGGGGTCGAATGTAAAATCGGCAATGCGCACGACATCCGTCTGCGGGTTGGCCCGCCGGCGCAGCAATGCACGCACGCGCGCAAGGAGTTCATCGAACGAGAAGGGTTTGGTCAGGTAATCGTCAGCGCCGAGCGACAATCCCCGCACGCGATCATCGATCGACTCGCGCGCCGAGAGAACCAATGCCGGCGTATCCTTGTCTCGCGCGCGCAGTCCCGAGAGGATCGCCCAGCCGTCGAGCTTCGGCAGCATGATATCGACGATAAGCAGGTCGTATGCGGCGCTGGTCGCGAGCCGCAGGCCGTCTGCTCCATCCGCGCAGGTATCGACGGCGTAGCCAGCCTCGCTGAGACCGCGTCGCAATAGCTTCGCAGTCTGTTCATGGTCCTCGATCACCAGCAGACGCACGACGGTCTCCTCGCCGCCATAAGATCACTTGCACGCTTCTCTTCGCGCTCTTTCACCCGCCGCGCGCAATACCGGGGGCGGAGGCTGTTTTTCTTTCGCGGACAATCGGGGTAGGCAGCCGGGCGCACCCGAGGCGTGCGCCAACCGATCGACTGCGGAGCGAACATGGCCGGCGGCCCGACGTCTCACACGTATTTCTCGCAGCGGCTGCGGCTGCACTATGTCGATTGGGGCAACGAAGCCGCGCCGCCGATGCTGCTCATCCACGGCGGGCGCGATCACTGCCGCAACTGGGACTGGGTCGCCGAGCGGCTGAAGGACCGCTACCACGTCATCGCGCCCGATCTGCGCGGCCATGGCGACAGCGCCCACTCCATCGGCGCGAGCTATGGCGAGACCAATTGGGTCTATGACATCGCCCAACTCGTGCACCAGCGCACCAGCGAGCCCGTCACCATCATCGCGCACTCGCTCGGCGGCTCGATCGCGCTTTTGTATTCGGGCGTCTTCCCCGAGACCGTGAAGAAGCTCGTGGCGATCGAAGGGCTCGGCCCCTCGCCGCAGATGGAGCGGCAGAACCGGCGCCCGATTGAGGAGCGGCTGCGCGGCTGGATCGAAACGCGCCGCGCCAATTCGGGCCGCACCGCGCGAAAGTACCCCACACTCGAAGACGCCGTCGCGCGCATGCAGGAGGAGAACAAGCATCTTTCTGAGGAGCAGGCGCGCCACCTCACCATTCACGGCGCGCTGCAGAACGAGGACGGCAGCTACTCCTGGAAGTTCGACAATTACATCCGCCTCGGCAGCGGGCCAGGCGGGCTCTCACGCGAGGAGCAATTCCGGCTCTGGTCGCGGATCGCCTGCCCGGTTCTGCTGGTGCGCGGCATGGAATCTTGGGCGTCCGATCCGGTGGCCGACGGGCGCATCCAGCACTTCCAGAACGCGAACCTCGTGAACATCGAGGGCGCCGGGCACTGGGCGCACCACGACCGGCTCGACGTGTTCATGGGCCACGTCGACGCGTTCCTGGCGGACTGACACCGCCGCCGCCAGCGGTATCAGTTTCTCTCAAGCACGGAGCGAGCGGCGCCCGCCCTCGCCCACCTAGCACGCGGTCTTCACGATTGACGCTAGGCTGGGTAGTAGTTCCAGGGGCGGAGGTGATCACATGGGTGGGCGGCTCTTCATAAGTCATGCAAACGAGGATGGTGCGACGGTCGAACGGATCGTCGGATACCTGGAAGCGCGCGGCGTGCCTTGCTGGATCGCGAGCCGGGACATCCCGCCGCGCGCGATATACGCGGAAGCCATCACTGAGGGCATGCGCGACAGCAACGCCTGCGGCGTAATCGTTAGCGCTTCGGCAAACGCTTCATCGGCGATCAAGCGCGAACTCGAGCTCGCCAGCCATTACAACAAGCCATTCATCCCGATCCGGATTGACGACACCGAGCCCGGACCAGGCCTCGATTACTATCTGCGCAACACGCAATGGATGAACTTTGCGCGCGACGGCGACCGTGCGCTCGACCGCATCGCAACGCACATGGCCGACGGCCAAGCGCCGCCGGCGGCCGCGCCGCCTGTGGCGGTAATGCCCGCGACGCCGCCACCTGTGCCGCCAAAGTCGAACAACGCTCTGTTCGCGATCGCCGCCATTGCGTTTGCTGCGCTCATCGGTGTCGGCGGATTCCTTTGGCTCAACCAACAAGGCGCGCCAACGGAAACCGCCGAGGCGCCCGCGGCAACCGCGCCAGCCGTTTCCGAAGAGCCGCCAGCGCCGCTCCCGGCGGACGCGACCGACGCCGAGCGCGAGGCGCTGCGTCGCGAGCGCGATGAGGCGCTCGCGGCGGCGCGCACCGCCGAAGAGCGGTTGGCCATCGAACAGCGGCTGCGCGAAGCGAGCAGTCGCGTGACGCCCCCCCCGCGCCCGCCAACGCGGGTGCTGTGGCCGCGCCCTCAGTTATCGGCAGATGGTCCGGTACAGTGCCTGCGCGCGGCACGGGCACCTATTGCTGGACGTTCAACGCCAACGGGACGTTCCTGGAATGCGACGGCGACACCGGGACATGGCGTCAGAACGGCAACGTCGTGAGCTGGACGTATGAGAGCACCTACCGCTACGAGGGCCGGATCGACGGCAACCGTCTTACCGGCACGCGTTATGTCGATGGCGCGGCGAGCAGCGCCTTCACGCTGACGCGCACGAACTAGGGCCGCGGCATGTTCGCGCTCTCGATGGCGTCGAGCATGTTCGCTGGTGAAAAGTCGTCAGTGAGAATGCGGCTTCGCGGCGGTGGGGCGTACGCATACGCCAATCGCATCAACCCACTCAGTTCATAGCGGAGCGCATGTTGCGCCGAGACTTGCGCGGCGCGGCGCCGGATCACGTCAGGAGCGGCCATGCCGTCGCCGGAGATCGCGATTACGTTGCCGTCCGCATCATAGAGATCGACGCGTTGGAACACGTTGCGAAGCGTGACGATCGAGCTGTCGAAAAACGCTGTGCCGGCGTGCAGGTTTGAAACTAGTACGCCGCCGCGCGACAGCCGGCTGCGCGCCATCATGTAGAATTCGCGCGTCGTCAAATGCTCTGGAATATAGCCACCGCGATAGGCGTCGAGGAAAATCACATCGAAGCGCTGTTGTGCGCCGCGCAGGAAGATGCGTCCGTCCTGCTGCGCGAGACGGAGATTGGCGCGCTCCATTCGTCGCAAGCCGAAATAATCGCGCGCCAGGCCCAAGACGACGGGATCTAGTTCGACGCCGACGACGGAGCTAAATGGCAGGCTTGCAGCCAGATAGGCCGGCAAGGTGCCCGCCCCAACGCCGACGACCGCAAAACTGCGCGGCGCCGGGACATAGGCCAGCCCCAGCGTCATCACCCGTGTATAGGGCACCGGCAGCTCGCTCGGGTCCGCCAGGTTGGAGAGCGATTCAACATATTCCTGGGACGAGCGGCGGAAAGTCAGGCTCGCACACCGGCCGAGCCGCCGAACAAAGATCACATTGTACGCGGACTCCCGCCGCAGCTCGGGCGCAACCCTGGAGACCGCCGCTTGCGAGCACAGCGCCGCTTGTGCGGCGGCCTCGGTTTGGGGCAACGCGCACATCAGCACAGCGGCGAAAATTCGCAATGCGGCCCCGCCCAGTCGCACGCTCCCAGCTCCACGTAGCACTGCTCGGACAGAAAGCCCAAGTCGCGCCGCCTTCGCAAGCGCCGGACGCCGCTGCGACCCGGCGGCAGTTTCTATCCGGCCGATAATCGGTGCTAGGAAGCTTGGGTATCACAAGGGAGAGACCGCATGACCACCGCCGCCGCTGACCGGCCCCGCTCCAGCTTCGAACTCGGCCCCCAGGACAGTCTCAACGACCTGCGGATGTCCGATAAGGCGCTGCCGCTTTTCAACAAGGTGAAGGCGTTCATCCGTGACGTGGTTGAGCCCGCGTCGGAAGAGTTCCACCGCCTCGGCGAAGGCCGCCCGGATGTTTGGCAATACGCGCCGGGCCAACTCGAAGTGCTCGAAGCCGCGAAGGACAAGGCCAAGGCCGCCGGTCTCTGGAATTTCTTCCTGCCCGACGCGCACACCGGCGAAGGCCTTACCAATCTCGACTACGCGTACATCGCCGTCGAACTCGGCAAGCAGCGTCTTGCCTCCGAGATCATGAACTGCGCCGCGCCCGACACCGGCAACATGGAAGTGCTGGAGCGCGTGGGCACGCCCGAGCAGAAGAAGCAATGGCTGGAGCCGCTGCTGCAAGGCAAGATCCGCTCGGCCTATTGCATGACGGAGCTCAACACCGCCTCGTCCGACGCCAAGAACATCGATACGCGCGCGGTCCTCGTGGGCGATGAGTACGTCATCAA
>CAZXNY010000178.1:0-6111 GCA_964642205.1 uncultured Caulobacteraceae bacterium | reverse complement strand
GTGATGATCGCGCGCGCCAACCATCGCGTGACCTATCCGGCGCGCATTCAATTGGTCGGCGCGATGAATCCGTGCCGCTGCGGCGGCGGGCCAGGGATCGGCGGCTGCCGGCGTGGGCCGCGCTGCGCCATCGAATATCAGGCGCGCCTCTCAGGGCCGTTGATCGATCGGATCGACATTCAACTCGACGTGCCGCCCGTGACGGCCGCCGATCTTGCGCTGCCGGCGCCCGCCGAAGGCACGGCGGAATCGGCGGCGCGAGTCGCTGCGGCGCGCGAAGCGCAGCTGTCGCGTGCGCGCAGTGAAGATGCGCCGCCGATGCTGAACGCCGAGGCCGACCTCGCGCGCATTGAGCGCATCGCCGCGCCCGATGCGCCTGGCGCAGCGCTGCTGTCGCGTGCGGCCGAACAACTCTCCCTCTCGGCGCGCGCTTATCACCGCACGCTCCGTGTCGCGCGCACGATCGCCGACCTCGACGGCGCGAGCGGCGTCGCGCGCATCCACATCGCGGAGGCGCTCAGCCTCAAGCGCGTGTGGGCCGGGCAGGGCGGCGAATCAGCGGCGGTCGCGAACGTGCGCGGTTAGCGCAGCAGACGAAACGATCCGCGCGCAGACCTACCGGCGCATCAATGTCTTAGGGTTTGTTAACCCGGCGCGCGTGAGGAAAGAGGCGCATGCCGGCGCCCGCGCTTACCGCAGCCTTCGATCCGTTCGAACAGGCGCCTGACCCGATGGCCCTGTTCGCGCCCGATGGCGCGGTGCTGCGCGCCAATCCCGCGTTCCGCGCAATCTTCCGCCATTGGATCGGCCCGAACCGCGCGCCGTGGGGCCGCGTGGAGCCGCCGCCGTTCCAGAACGGCGTGCGGCGCTTCGACGCCGCCGCGCCGGATGGCCGCCGGCTCGAATGGTCCGAGCGCCTGATGCCCGATGGCGCGCGCCTCGCTATCGCACGCGATGTCACGCAGCGCGCCGCGCAAAGCGATGAGGCCGCGCGCGCCAAGACCGTGCTGTTCGCAACGCTCACGCACGAATTGCGCACGCCGCTGAACGGCATTCTCGGCATGGCGGGCCTGCTCGCGCAGGCGCAGCTCGAGCCGGCGTCGCGCACCTATGTCGCCGCGATCCGCCAATCGGGCGAGCACCTTCTCGATATCATCACCGAGATTTTGGACTACTCGCGCCTCGAAGCAGGCCGCGTGCAGCTCGATTCTCTCCCGTTTGATCCGCACGAGACGCTGCAATCTGTTGCCGAGCTCTTGAGCCCCAAGGCGCACGCCAAAGGCGTCGAGCTCACAACGCTGGTGCGCGCCGGCGCGCCGCAACGCGTGTTGGGCGACGATGGCCGACTCCGCCAGATTCTGTTCAACCTCGCGGGCAACGCGGTGAAGTTCACCGAGCGCGGCGCGGTCGTGCTTGAACTTGCGCCGCACCGGAACGTGCTGCGCTTCTCGGTGCAGGACACCGGCCCCGGCGTGCCGCCCGAATTGCAGGCGCGCATCTTCGAAGAATTTGCGCAGGCGGATTCATCTACCGCGCAAAAGCACGGCGGCGCGGGCCTCGGTCTTGCAATCGTGAAGCGCTTGGCGCGCGCAATGGGCGGCGATGTCGGGCTCGTCAGCCGCCCGGGGCAGGGCGCGCGCTTCTGGGTCGATCTCCCGCTTGAAACGGTTGAGCCCGCACCGTCGCCTCCGCCGCTCGCGGGCGTGACGTTCCGGATCGTAAGCCCCTCGCAGATCTTCCACTCAGTGCTGTCGATGGCGCTCGAAGCGCAAGGCGCGCGCGCCGCGAGCGCGCAGAGCGACGTCACGCTGATCGACGGCATTGAGACTTTGCACGACGAAGAGATTTCGGACTACCGGCGCGATACGCGCGCCATGATCGCCCTCATCGCACAGGAAGCGCGCGAGGAAATTCCAGCGATCCGTGCGCGCGGCGTGGCGCACTATGCGCTGAAGCCGGTGCGCATCCGCTCTCTAGGCGAACGCATCCGCGTTGCGCTAGGCGCAGCGCCGCGCACAACGCAGGCGACGCGCCACGACGACGAGCGCGCAGCGCCGGGCGTGCTCACGGGCATGCGCGTGCTGCTCGCGGAGGATAACCCCATCAACGCGCTGCTCGCGAAGACGCTGCTGGTGCGTGCTGGCTGCGTTGTGGACGTGGTCGGCGATGGCGAAGAGGCCGTCGCGGCCGTTTCGACAACGCCGTACGACCTCGTGTTTCTCGATCTGCGCATGCCGCGCCTCGATGGCTTTGGCGCAGCGCGGCGCATTCGCGCGCTCGAAGGCGCGACCGGCAAAATACCGCTCGTTGCGCTCACGGCGGATGCTTCGGAAGAAGATCGCACCGCGGTGCTCGCCGCCGGGCTCGACGATTTCGTGACCAAACCGATCGATGCGGCCCGCCTCGCAACTGTCGCGGCGCGCTTTACGCCGGGCGCGAAAGCAGCCAGCGTGCCGCCGGGAGAAGCCCATGACTGATGCTGTCGCCGCCGAAGCGCCGCGCGTAAGCCAGGACAATCGCGCCATCTGGGTGATGACGGCGCTTGGGTTTGCGGCGGGCCTGCCAAACGCGCTCGTGATCGGTTCGCTCTCGGCGTGGCTTTCCAACGCGCAGGTCGAACTCACGACCATCGGCATCATCTCATGGATCGCCCTGGCGTACGCATTCAAATTCTTGTGGGCGCCGCTGCTCGATTGGGGCGGGCCGCCGGTGTTGCGCAGCGTCGGCCGGCGCCGGCTTTGGCTCTTCTTGGCGCAGGGCGTGATCGTCGCGTGCTTGTTCGGGCTCTCTGCCGTCGATCCGCGCACGAATATCGGCTTGTTCGCGGGCCTCGCCGCGCTCGCCGCGTTCTTCTCCGCGACGCAAGACATTACGATCGACGCATGGCGCATCGAGGTCGCGTCCGATCGCGCGCCGCTCGACGTGCTCTCGACGCGCTATCAACTTGGCTACCGCATCGCCGCGTTCTTCGGCGGCGCCGTTGCGCTCCTGATGGCGGATGTGTGGGCGACGGCGGCCGATCTCGCCGCAGGCTGGCCAATGACGTTCACGATCATGGCCGCGCTCATGGCGTTGACAATGGTCGCGACGGTGATGGCGCCAGAGCCGCTGATGCGCCCGCGCGAGGCGCCAGCGCAGCCGGCGGCGTACGATCTAGAAGCCGGCAAGCGCCGCGCGATGGCGCTCGCGCCGGTGCTCATCGGGTGGGGCTGGGCGGCGTTCGCGATCGTTGGGTTTATGGTCGCGTCGCTCACAAGCGAAGCCCCCCCGAGTGTCGCAACCTTTCAGAACGAGCGCGTGCCGTTGATCCTGTTCGCAACGACGGGCTTGCCCCTGATCATCGCGTTCTTCCTAGCGCGGCGTGGCGACGCGATTCCGGAAGGCGAGAGCGCTGCGCGCGGTCTCTATCGCGTGACCGACATTCTCTACGCGCGCGTGCTTGGGCCGCTCGTCGATGTCGCCGGCCGCTTTTGGTTCTGGGCGATTCCGATATTGGCGCTCGTGATGACGTATCGGATTGCGGATTCGATTTGGGGCGCGTTCGCTAACCCGTTCTATCTCAACATTCTCGGCCACTCGAACGCGGATGTTGCGCTCGCATCGAAGATGGTGGGTGTGATCGCGACCATACTTGGCATCGCGCTGGGCGGATTCTGTCTCGTGAAGCTCGGGCGCATGACGTCACTCGTGCTTGGTGCGTTGATCGCGGCGCTGACCAATCTTCTCTATGCCGATCTTGCGACAGGCGCGCCTAGCATCGACGCGTTCCTCAACGCAACAGGCATCGGGCCATTGTTCAACGCGCTGACGAGCGGCGTCGTTTCGCTGGTGAGCGCCACGGGCGCCACGGTGCTGGATGGCGTGACGCTTGGGCAGCCATTGTCGCGGCTGAGCGCTGCTGTGTTCGCGGAGAACATCGCGGGCGGCTTTGCAGGCGCGGTCTATGTCGCCTGGCTTTCGTCGATCGTGAACAAGAATTACGCGGCCGTGCAATACGCGCTGCTGTCGTCGCTCACCTTGTTGATCGGCGTCATCTTCCGCCCGCGCATCGGCGACTATATCGATACGCAGGGCGCTGCAGGCGATGGCGCGCGTGCGCAAGCGTTCCACGACGTGTTCGTGTTCGCGACATGGATCGGCATGATCGCGGTCGTGCTCTGCCTCGTCGAATGGCAGCGCCAGCGCGGCGCGGCGAAGGCGGCGCCTCCGGCCTAAGCGCTATTGCCGGTGCTGCGCCTCGAACGCGGCCATCGTTGCGAACGTCACGATGTCCGACACCGTGGCGCCGAGCGGAGCGATCTGCACTGGAAACTCAAGGCCCATCAACAACGGCCCAATCACGGTTGCGCCGCCGATTTCAGCGAGCAGCCCCGTTGAGATCGACGCGGAGTGGATCGCTGGCATGATCAGCACGTTCGCCGGCTCCGAGAGCCGCGAGAACGGATAGAGCCGCCGCGAATCCGCGCCGAGCGCGACTTCGGGGCTCATCTCGCCGTCATACTCAAAGCCAATGTCCTCGCGACGATCGAGAATGGACACCGCGTCGCGGATTTTCTCGGACCGCTCCATGCGCGGATTGCCGAACGTCGAGTGTGAGACGAAGGCGACCCGCGGCGTAACGCCAAAGCGCCGCGCACCGGCTGCAGCTTGGATCGCGATCTGCGCCAATTCGGGCGCGTCGGGAAACTCGGCGATGTTGGTGTCCGCGATGAAGATCGTGCGGCCTTTGGAGAGCACGATCGACATTCCGAGCATGCGCGCGCCGCGCACCGGATCGATCGCACGGCGCACATCTTCCATCGCTGTCGCAAAGTTGCGCGTCGTGCCCGTGACCATGCCGTCGGCGTGCCCAAGCGCGACCATGCACGCGCCGAACACGTTGCGATCTTGGTTCACCAGGCGCTGCGCATCGCGATGCAGCATCCCGAAGCGCTGCTGCCGCTTATAGATGAAGTCTGTGTAGTCCGGATTGTGATCGGAGATGCGCGCGTTGACGATCTTGAGGCCCGCGTCCTCTGGCACGCCGACAAGCGCCATGTTGCGCTCGATCTGCTCCTCACGGCCGATCAGGATCGCCTCGCCGAGATTGAGTTCTTGAAACGCATAGGCCGCGCGGATCACGCTCGGCTCTTCGCCTTCCGCGAACACGATCCGCTTTGGCTTCTGGCGCACGGCGTTTTGCACGCGCTGGGTTAGCGCCGCCGTCGGATCGAGGCGCTGCGCGAGGCTTTCGCGGTACGCATCCATATCCGCGATCGGCTTGCGCGCGACGCCCGTGTCCATGGCCGCTTGCGCCACGAACGGCGGCACGGTGGAGATGAGGCGCGGATCGAACGGGGTAGGGATGATATAGTTCGGGCCGAACTTTAGCCGCAGGCCCTGATAGGCGGCGGCAACTTCATCCGGCACGTCCTCCTTCGCCAGCTCAGCCAGCGCACGCGCTGCGGCGATCTTCATCTCTTCGTTGATCGTGCGCGCGCGCACGTCGAGCGCGCCGCGGAAGATGTACGGGAAGCCGAGAACGTTGTTCACCTGGTTCGGATAGTCCGACCGGCCGGTCGCGACGATCGCGTCTTTGCGCACTTCGTGAATGTCTTCCGGCGTGATCTCTGGATCGGGGTTCGCCATCGCGAAGATGATCGGGTTCTTCGCCATCGACTTGACCATGTCTTTCGACACGGCCTTCGCGACCGAGAGGCCGAAGAAGCAATCGGCGCCCTTCATCGCGTCCGCAAGCGTGCGGGCTTTGGTCTCGACGGCGAACGCGGTCTTGAACTGGTCCATGCCCTCGGTGCGGCCGCGATAGATCACGCCTTTGGAGTCGCACAGGATGATGTTCTCGCTGCGCACGCCGAGCATCTTGGCGAGCGAGGCGCAGGAGAGCCCCGCCGCGCCCGCGCCGTTCACGACCATCTTGAGATCGGAGATGTTGCGGCCGGTGATCTCGCACGCGTTCAGGAGGCCAGCGATCGCGATGATCGCCGTGCCGTGCTGATCGTCATGGAAGACAGGGATGTCGAGCTCGTCCCGCAGGCGCGCTTCAATCATGAAGCACTCGGGCGCTTTGATATCCTCGAGGTTGATGCCGCCGAACGTTGGCCCGATGTTGCG
>CAZXNY010000177.1:4616-6163 GCA_964642205.1 uncultured Caulobacteraceae bacterium | reverse complement strand
GTGCTCGTCGGCGGCATGACGCGCATGCCGAAGATTCAGCAGGTCGTGAAAGAGTTCTTCGGCCGCGAACCGCACAAGGGCGTCAACCCGGATGAAGTCGTCGCCGTTGGCGCGGCGATCCAAGCCGGCGTTCTGCAAGGCGATGTCAAAGACGTCGTTCTGCTCGACGTCACCCCGCTCTCGCTCGGCATCGAAACGCTCGGCGGCGTGTTCACGCGCCTGATCGAGCGCAACACCACGATCCCGACCAAGAAGAGCCAAGTGTTCTCGACCGCTGAAGACAATCAGCAGGCCGTGACGATCCGCGTCTTCCAGGGCGAACGCGAAATGGCGGCGGACAACCGTGCGCTCGGGCAGTTCGACCTCATCGGAATCCCGCCCTCCCCGCGCGGCATGCCGCAGATCGAAGTCACGTTCGACATCGACGCGAACGGCATCGTCTCCGTCGGCGCCAAGGACAAGGCGACCAACAAAGAGCAATCGATGCGCATTCAGCCGTCGGGCGGTCTTTCGGAAGACGACATCAAGCGCATGGTGAAAGACGCCGAAGAGCATGCGGGCGAAGACAAGTCGCGCCGTGAGCTTGCCGAAGCCAAGAACCAAGGCGAAGCGCTGATCCACTCGACCGAGCGTCAGCTCGCCGAGCACGGCGAAAAACTGGCGGCGGGCGATAAGTCGGCGATCGAAAGCGCGATCGCGACGCTTCGCGAGGCGCTGGCGGGCGACAACCCGTCCGACATCGCCGCAAAGACGCAAACGCTCGTGCAAGCGTCGATGAAGATCGGCGAAGTGCTCTACGGCCAAGGCGCGCAAGGCGGCGGTGACGCTGGCGGCGGCGCCGATCAAGACGGCGTCGTTGACGCCGAGTTTGAAGAAGTCGACGGCAACAACAAGAAAAGCGCGTAATTTCGACGATCGCCGCCCGGATGGCCCAGCGCCATCCGGGATGGCGGACGGGGCGATGTCGGAAAAAATGGCATGAGTGAGCGCGACTTTTACGAAATTCTCGGCGTCCCGAAGGGCGCTGACGCGGCCGCAATCAAATCCGCCTATCGCAAGCTCGCGATGAAGCATCACCCGGATCAGAATCCGGGCTGCACCGAGAGCGAAAACGCCTTCAAGGAAATCAGTGAGGCCTACGCCGTGCTCTCGGACCCCGAGAAGCGCGCGGCGTACGATCGTTACGGCCGCGCCGCGTTTAACGGCGGCGCTGGCGCTGGCCCCGGCCAGCAAGGGTTCTCTGACTTCGCAGACATCTTCAACGAGATGTTCGGCGGCGACATGGGCGACATTTTCGGCGCGCGCGGCCGGCGCGGCGGCCCGCGCAACGGACCAGAGCGTGGCGGCGACCTGCGCTTTGACATTGAAATCCGCCTCGAAGATGCGTTCCGCGGTTTAGAGCGCGAAATCGTCGTGCCGCGCGGCATGGCGTGCGAACCGTGCGGCGGCCTCGGCTCCGAAGGCGGCGCGCCGCTTGAGATATGCCGCACCTGCAATGGCCAGGGCCAAGTGCAAGGCGGCAACGGCATGTTCCGCGTCGTGCGCAC
>CAZXNY010000177.1:0-4516 GCA_964642205.1 uncultured Caulobacteraceae bacterium | reverse complement strand
CCCGATCTCTATTGCCGCGCACCCGTGCCGATGGTGACGGCGGCGCTCGGCGGCGAAGTCGAGATCCCGACGATTGATGGCGAGCGCGCCAAGATCCAGGTTCCGTCAGGCGCACAAACCGGGCGCCGGTTCCGCCTCAAAGGCAAAGGCATGACGAGCCTGCGCGCGCGTGATCGCGGCGACCTGCACGTCGAAATCCTGGTCGAAACACCGGTCAATCTTACCGCCAAGCAACGCAAGCTGCTCGAAGAGTTCTCCAGCCAGTGCGGAGAAGATGCGCACCCGCAGACCCAGGGTTTCTTCGACACGGTGAAGCGCTTCTTCGACGCAAGCGCCGACGGACCCTCGCGGTAAGGCCATGCGCGCCGCGCCTAACCGGCGCGAACGATTGACCTCGTCTTTTCCACAGCCGATCTTCCGCCCCGCGAGATGGGCGGAATTCTTCTCTTTGCTGCGGCGCTTGCCGCGTTCGGGATCGGCGCGGGCAGCGTGCTGCTCTACGTCGCGTACCGGCGCACGGACAGGCACGCCGCCGCGCTGATCAACGCACATGCGCGCATCGCGCATCTCGAACGCCAACTCGCCGCGCTGACATTCGGCGAAGCGCTGCCGGCGTTGCCCGCACAACAAGCTGCGCCGCAGACAGCCATCGAAGAAGCGGTGGCGCAGGCGGCCCTTGCGGAGCCACAAACCGAACAAGCAGCGCCGATTGCAGCAGCAATCGCAGTCGAGACACCCACCCCTCCTCCGCCCGTTGTGGAGCCCGTCGTGCCGATCGGCCCGCACGTGCCGCCTGTACGTGTTTCGCCGCCGCTCGCGCCGCAGTTCCCGCCGCGCACCGTCGCGCCTGAACCGCAACCGGCGCCCGCCGGACCAGTGGCGCGTGAATCGCGTCCGTTCCAGTTCGACGCGTTCGTCGCGGTCGCCGCGCTCATCTCAGCGGCTGCGCTGCTTAGCGTGCGGCTCGGTCTTGCGCCCCCGCTCGTGGGCGTTGCGATTGCAGCGCTCGCCGGAGCCGGCCTTCTGTTGCTCGCCGAACATCGCCGCCACACTGGCGCCTACGCCGATTGGATCGCGCTCTTTGGGCTCGCCGCGATCGCGCTCGCGCTCGGCGTTGGGCGCACCAGCGAAACCGCCGCGCCGCCGCTCGCTTACATGCTCGGCGCCGGCGCGCTTGGGCTTTGCGCGGTCGTGCTCTCTCTCTGGTACGGACGCATGCTGTTCGCGTTCGGCCTCGCGCTCGGCCTCGCCGCGCCTGTGTTCGCGCTGGCGCCGCCGGACGCGCCCTATGGCCTTGCCGCCGCCTTCGTCATCGCCGCCGCCGCGTTGCTTCGGGCGCGTCCGATGCGTGAGCCGATATGGGCTTGGGTTTCGTTCACTGGCGCTTTGTGTTGGGGCGCGCTTGCCGCAGCGCGCGGCGGAGACGCCGTTCATCTCGCGAGCGCGGCGGCGTTTGGCGCCGCCATGTTCGCGGCTGCAATCGTCTACGGCTGGGAAGAAGCGAACACCGTGCTGACGCGCGTGTGGCGGCGCGAAAGCGTGTTCACGTCGCACGCGGCGATGGCGGGCGCGCTCGCCGCCGTGCTTGCAGTCGTCATCACCGGCGGGCCGCTCGCCGCCATCGGCGCGATCGGCTTGCTCGCAATCGCGCTCGTCATCGGCTGCGCAGCGATCGCGCGGCCAGGCTTCACGCCAGCAGCGCTCGCCGTCGCAGCTGTCAGCGCGCTCGCAATCGGATTTTGGCCCGCGTCCGGCGCGTTCGATTGGCGCGCGACCGGCGCTGCGGCGCTGGCGATCGGCGCCATCTTCTTGTTCTGCGGCGCGGCGATCACGATGCGTGGCGTTTGGCTGGGCGCAGCGCTCGCGGCGCTCGCGCCCGTCGCACTCTTGGTTGCCGCGCAAGCGCGCATGGCGGCGGAGCTCTCGCCAGGCCTGTGGGCGCTCACGGCAGGCGGCTTCGCGCTGGCGTGCGGCGCGCTCTACGCCTCCGCGCGCAGCCAACACGCGCATGCTGGCTCCTTCGTCGTGACGGGCGCGGCGCTCGCGCTCGTGTGCGCCATCGGATTTCTCGCGCCCGCGCCGTGGCCGCCCGCCATCGTGGCATTTGCCTTGCCGGCGCTCGCCGCGCTCAATTCGCGCTGGCCCGAGGCGGGTCTGCGCGCCGCAAGCGTGCTGCTCGCGGTGTTCCTCGCGTTGCAGCTCGCGACGCTTAGCCTTTCGGACGCATCCTCCGCCGCCCGCGCCGTCGTCTACATCACAGCCGCCGGGAGCGCGTATGCCGCCTCGCGCATCTACGCCGCCGATCAGCCGCGCTCGCTGAGCGGCGAACTCATCTTCGCGTGCGCCCTCCTCGCGCTCATCGCCGCGCTCTCTGGCGAAGGCCGGCGCGCGTTTGCGATGGCGCCGGCCGATCAGCACTTGTTCGAGGCCGGCTACCAAACCTGCCTTTGGATTGGCCTTGCGCTCACGCTTGCGCATCGCCTCGGCCCCGCGCCGCGCTGGCCGCTGCGTGTGTTCGAGGGCAGCGTGTTCGCCGCGTCCGCCGCCATCGCGATCCTCACCGGCGCTGTTCTCTTGAATCCCTGGTGGGGCGCGCAGCCTGCGGCTGCGACCGGTCTGCCCGGCTTCAACGCATTGCTCGCAGCGTATCTCGCGCCCGCGATCCTGTTCGCGGCCTACGCGCTCCTCCGCGCGCAGCAGGGTTGGGCCGTTCGCGCCGCCATCGCCGCCGCGCTCTCCGCCGCGCTGGCGCTCGCGAACGCCATGCTCGAAATCCGCCGCGCCTTCCACGGCCCGGAGATGGCAGGCCGCATCGTCACCGCGAACGAAGGCCTGGCCTTTGGCATCGCCACAGCCGCGCTTCTCGTCGCCATCGCGGGGGCGGCTTACATCTATCGCCGCGCCGCCTTGCCTCCAGCGCCGACGCCCGCCAAGACCGTGCGGCAGGCCGCACCCGCGGCCAGCAGAGCCGCGGCGAGCCGGGCGCCGCAGCAAGCCGTGCCAAAGTCCGCGCCCGTCAGCTGACACGACCATGACCAACATCGCGATCGCCGGCGCCGCGGGCCGCATGGGCCAAGCGCTTCTCGCCGCCACGCAAAACGCGCCCGATCTCAAGATCACCGGCGCGACCGAACGGCTGCATTCGCCCGCGCTCGGCACAAATTTCGGTGGCGCCACGATCAACGTCGATGTCGCGAGCGCGACGCGCGATGCCGATGTTTGGATCGACTTTACGACGCCCGCCGCAACGCTGGCTGCGCTCAAAGCGCTCAGCCCGAAGACACGCGCCGCGATCATCGGCACCACCGGCCTCACGCCAGACGAAGAAGCCAAGGTCACGAAAGCCGCCGAGCGGCTCGCCATCGTGCGTTCCGGCAATTTCAGTCTCGGCGTGAATCTTCTCGCGGGCCTCGTGCGCCGGGCCGCGCAAACGCTCGGGCCGGATTGGGACATCGAAATTCTCGAAGAGCATCATCGCCGCAAGGTCGATGCGCCCTCCGGCACCGCCCTGCTCCTCGCTGACGCTGCAGCCGCCGGCCGCAACCTCAACCGCGCGGACGCAACGCTCGCGCCGCGCGACGGCGTCACTGGGCCGCGCCCAGAAGGCGGCATCGGCTTCGCCGTGCGGCGCGGCGGCGGGATCGTCGGCGTGCATGAAGTGATGTTCGCGTCGGAACGCGAAATGCTGCGGCTTTCGCACGAAGCGATGGACCGCGCCGTGTTCGCCGATGGCGCGCTCGCAGCCGCGCGCTGGGCCGCGACGCAAAAGCCCGGCCTCTACACGATGTCGGACGTGCTCGGCCTATGATCGCCGCGCCGCGCGCGCCGCAGCGCGGCTTCCAGCGCCCGTGCAAACGCCCCCTGCTCTGCCGGAGACAAGAACGCGCCCACGCGCATCGCGCCGCCGCCGGACGCGATGCGCACGCCGCGTTCGTCACGGCTCACCTGCGCCCACAGCGGGCTAACGACGAAGTGATCGGAGCGTTTTCGGCTCTCACGCGCCAAATGAATGTGCTCAGCGCCGACTTGCACACGCTCGGCGTGCTCGGCGGCGCGATAGTTGGCTCGGAAAGCGAGCCACAACAACAACACGTCGAGCCCAAGAAACCCGACAACCGGGTAGGCGCCGTGGGCAATGAAATATGCGGCGAGCGCAACATTTGCGCCAGCAAACAACGTGATGACGATCCGGAACGCGGGGAACGAGAGCGAACGATGCGGCGTCAGCACCGCGTCCATCAGGAGCGGCCCTTGCGGGGGCGCGGTTGCGATGCGCTGCCAGCGTGGCGTCATGCCCGCTAAAGCGCCGCGCAAACGCGCCCCCGTCAAGCAGATTGGGAAGTCCGCCGCGTCGAAACCCGGCCGGCGCCTCACCCGCGCCGAAGCCGCCCAACTCTACGCCGCGCTTGCACAAGATCGCCCCGATCCGCGCACCGAGCTCGACTACGTCAATCCGTACACGCTGCTCGTCGCCGTCGTGCTCTCGGCGCAAGCAACGGACAAAGGCGTCAACCGC
>CAZXNY010000176.1:0-6177 GCA_964642205.1 uncultured Caulobacteraceae bacterium | reverse complement strand
GGCAACGCACGCGCATCAGTCACATTTCGCGGAGACCGTAAGCGCCCTTACGCTTTTTCCGCCTTCGCTTTTTCGGCCTTGCGCTCCTCGCGCGCCTTCTTCGCGTCGACCAAGCGCTGCGGCAGCTCTTTGCCGGCGTCGGTGAACGCGCGCTCCATGGCGACCGGATTGGCGCCGAACACTTCGCGCATGTTCGTTTCGATCCAATCGCGGCTCTGATGGATCGGCCCAAGCTGACCTTGGAAGCGCGGCGCAACGTGGCGCGCGAACAGCTCGTAGCTGCGGTGCGTTTCCTCGGTGCTCGCCCATTCGTGGCCAAGCCCGAGGATGCCGCCGATGCCGCCCGACCGCTCGATGATCTGCTCGATCGACGCGGAGACTTCATCGGGAGAACCGATCAGGGCAACGCCCTTTTCCGCCTGCTCTTCCAGCGTGCCGCCGGCCGAGAATAAGCCAAAGCCCGCGCCCGGAATCTTCACGTCGCCCGTGTAGGGCCGCTCATCGAAGCCCTTCTGGATTTGCGCGATCGCTTCCTTGCGGCTCTCGGCGACATGGATCGGCACGACGACGCGCCAATTGGCGCGCGAAATCGTTTTGCCTGATTCCGCCGCCGCCTCTTCGGCCCAGCCCCACGTGCGCTCGAAGCCTTTGTTATCGACGCCCGCGACGGAGATGAGGCCAACGCCGTGCTTGCCTGCCGCTGTCGGACCCGACGGCGTGAACGAGGCCGCCACCGCCACCGGCAAGTGCGGATCGGAATAGCTGGCGAGCTGCAGGCGCGCGTCCTTCAACTCGAACCAATCGGTCTTCATCGTCACGGTCTGCCCTTGCAGCAGCGCCATGATCGCATCGAGCGATTCCTGCATGCGCTTGCGCTGCTCGACCGTCGGGATGCCCATCATGTGCGCATCGGAGGTCAGCGCGCCGGGGCCTACGCCGAGCATCACGCGCCCTTCGCTCATGTGATCGAGCTGCACCATCCGGTCCGCCACCATCAGCGGATGGTGATATGGCAGCGAGAGCACGCCGGTGCCGAGCTTGATGCGCCGCGTGCGCTCAGCCGCCGCCGCCATGAACACCACCGGGTCGGCGATGATCTCGCGCCCAAAGCTGTGGTGCTCGCCGATCCAGGCTTCCTCGTATCCAAGCGCATCGAGATGCTCGATCAGCTTCATGTCCCGCTTCAGCGCCAGCGTCGGGTTCTCCCCGATCCGGTGAAACGGCGCGATGAAAATGCCGAACTTCATGCGCTTGGGGCGGTAGGCCATGCCTTGATCCTCTCTCTATCTTTGTCGGATCAAATTCAGACGACGGTTACGCGCACGTCAAGGCGGCGCCCCAAGGTTTGAGGAGCGCTGGCCCGCCCTTAGAAACCACGGTACGCTCCATGAAACGAAAAAAGGGAGGCGCGCCATGCACCCGTTTCGCGACGCGGACGCCAGCATCGGCGCCGAGCTCGAAATCGAAGATTTCGCCGCCCTTGCGGACGATCCCGCCGCGCTCACGGCGCTCCAAGCCGCGCTCGACCGGCGCGCCGTCGTGCGCATCCAGGCGCAAACGCCGGTGCGCGCCGAAAGCGTCGCCAAACTCGCCGCGCAACTTGGCGAGCCCGCAGCACACGGCAACCCGCTCGCGCTCGATAAGCAGCACGACTTCATCCAAGTCTTCCGTTCCGAACCCAAAGCTGACGATGGCCGCGCGCGCGTGCGCGCCTTCATCGAAGACCTGCATTACGACGTGTTCGCCAACGGCCCCGCCGCCTACGCCGTGCAAATCCTGCACGAAGCGCCGGAGACCGTGCCGATGCGCTTCGTCGATATGCGCGCGGTTTACGAGAGCCTGCCGGACGACATCAGAGCCAAGATCGCGCATGCGCGCTGCCTGCACGTCGCCCGTGCGCCGATGGACGGCTCGCGCGCGCCCGCAACGCTCCAACCCGTCGCCGCGCGCCACCCGCGCAGCGGCGCGCCGTTTCTCCTGCTCGCCAACAAGCGCGACGGCAAACTCGACGGCCTGCCGGAAGATGAAGGCCGCGCGCTCCACGCCGATCTCTGGGCGCGCACTGAGGCCAGCACGGCGCGCTACGAAAGCGTGATGCGTCCAAACGAGATCTACGTGTGGGACAATCTCGCTTGCGTGCACGACAATCCCGCCTTCCCGCGCAATGCCGCGCGCCGCTCCTGGTTCTTCAACATCCTCCGCGCCGGTGAGATTCCCGCGCTCACCGCAAAGGACATCGCCGCATGACCGAGCCGCTGACCTGGACCATCGGCGATGTGAAGATCACCCGCATCGTCGAACTCGAGATGCAGACGCCCTACAGCGAAAAGCGCCCCTTCATCCGCGACGCGACACCCGAGGCGCTCAAAGGCACGGACTGGCTCTACCCGCACTTCGTCACGCCAGAGGGACACCTCAACGTCTCGATCCACGCGCTGCTCGTGCAAGCGCCCGGCCTCAACCTCGTGGTCGACACTTGCATCGGCAACGATCGCCCGCGCGGCATCACCGGCAAACGCCCGCTCGCGACCAAGTTCCTGGAATCGCTCGAAGCCACCGGCGTGAAGCGCACCGATGTGAACGCCGTCGTCTGCACGCATCTCCACGTCGATCACGTCGGCTGGAACACGATGCTCGATGGCGACAAATGGGTCCCAACGTTCCCGAACGCGCGCTACCTCATCGGCAAGCAAGAGTTCGCGCACTGGTCGAACGAAGAAGACGGTGAAGCGCCGCAAATTCTCGCTGACTCCGTGCAGCCGATTTTCGATGCTGGCCTCGCCGATCTCGTCGCGATGGATCACAAGCTGACGAACAGCATCCGCCTCATGCCGACGCCCGGTCACACGCCAGGCCACGTCTCGGTCGTGATCGAATCCGGCGGCAAGACCGCGATCATCACGGGCGATCTGATGCACCACCCCTGCCAGATCGCGCATCCCGATTGGGCGCCCGACTTCGACAGCGACAAAGCCGCCGCGATCGCGACGCGCAAACAATTTCTCGGCGACATGGCCGATCAGCCGATCCTCGTCATCGGCACGCATTTCGCCGCGCCTACCGCCGGCCACGTCCGCCGCGACGGCGCCGCTTATCGTTTCGACGTTTAATCACACACACCACATCACCGGAGCACACGCCGCCATGAGCACGACCAGCCGCGAAGTCCACCTCGTTCAACGCCCAGACGGCGATCTCAAGCCCACCGACTTCGCGCTCGTCACGCGTGACATTCCCGATCCCGCCGATGGCGAGCTCTTGGTGCAGAACCTCTACATGTCCGTCGATCCGGCGCTCCGCCCGCGCATGAGCGTTGGCCAGGAGCTCAACGAAGCGATCATGGGCGGCGCGATCGGCCGCGTCGTGAAATCCCGGAACGCGAGCTTCAAGGAAGGCGATATCGTCAACAACCGGCAGGGCTTCCGCGAATATTTCCTGTCGGACGGCAAAGGCATCGCGCCGCTGAAGAACGATCCCGCGATCCCGCTCACGGCGTACATGTCCGTGCTCGGCAATCCGGGCCTCACCGCCTACGGCGGCCTCACCAACGTCGCGGGCCTGAAGAACGGCGAGAACCTCTGGGTCTCCACCGCCGCCGGCGCCGTTGGGCAAGTCGCGGTGCAGATCGGCAAGATCTACGATTGCTATGTCATCGGCTCGACGGGCGCCGCCGATAAGGTCGCGTATCTGCGCGACGAACTCAAAGTCGATCACGTCATCAATTACAAAGAGCAGCCGATCAACAAAGCCATCCGCGCGGCCGTGCCGAAGGACGGACTGCACGTCTATTTCGACAATGTCGGTGGCGATCACCTCGATGCGGCGCTCAACGTGCTGCGCCCCGGCGGGCGCGTCGCCGTCTGCGGCATGATCTCAGGCTACAACGAGCAAGGCGCGCGCACCGTGGTGCGCAACCTCTCCAACATCATCTACGCCGGCATCACCATACGCGGCTTTGCGATGAACGAATACCAGCACCTCGCCGGCGAATTCCGCGAGAAGATGACCGGCTGGATCAAGGAAGGCCGCATCAAGTACCGCGAGACCATCCTCAACGGCATCGAAAACGCCGCCAACGCCCAGATCGCGCTGATGCACGGCGAGAACATCGGCAAGATGCTGGTGAAGCTCGCATGAGCTGGCGCCGGCTCCTTCTCCCGCAAGTGGAGAAGGAGTCAGCGCCCGAAGGCCGCGTCGGCGTTAATGCGCGCTTGCGCTTTTTGCGTCTCACCATCCGCGGCAAGCAGCAGGCGCCGCACGACGAGCGCGTCGACCGCCGCATCGAAGCGCCGCAAATACTCATCGCGCCCGCCGGGATAGAGCCGCGCGAGCTGCGCGCGCGTCAGCGGCGTGCGCCGCATTTCGATCGACGGGCTCCCGATGCTCGACACGCGCGGCCGGCACCGCGCTTCGGCTGGCGGATCGCCATAGCGTGCGAGCGGCACGTCTAATTGCGCGGCACGCAGACCGCCGAGCGTGTTGCCCTGCGCGTCCTTGACGCCCAGCCACGTCGCAGAATCGACCTGCATGCGCGGCACGCGGGCGGGCGCTTCGCCTGTCGTCGCCCAGATGTGCAAATTCGCGAGCGCCGCGCGCCCGAACGCGCCCATGTCCACGTCCGTCTGCGGGGCCGTGCATGGATCAGGCATCGGTCCCGTTGCGGGCCGTGGCACACGCGCATTGATCTGCTGCGTCATCACATCGCGCGCCCCGCCGCTCTGCCCCGATCCATGCGTCAGCCCCGGCGCTTCGTACAAACGATGCATGCCGACGCCGCTGTCGGCGTCCGGCGTCACCGGGTCGCGATTGGTGATCGCTTCGTTTTCGCTCATTAGCTCGATCACCGGAACGTCGATCGGCCGGTTGCGCCGCCGCGCATCTTCGACCGGCAGATTCTCCGTGCGCCCATTGATCGGCACGTAGCCAGAGCGGAAGCTGAACGAGGAAATGCCAATCAAATAGCCATCGATCAGCGGCGCGCCGTTGATGCGCCGATAGCGCTCATGGAAGCCTTCATTGATGTAGGTGCGCAGAAAACTGCCGGTGAAACTCCAGCCCGAGGCATAAACGCGCTGCACGTCGAAGCCCGCCATCAGCCCGCCGGCGCGGTCGCGCACCTGCATCGCGGTTTGCGCGAACACGTCCCAGCGAATGCCGTCATCGTCGGGCCAATTGATCGGCGCGTAGCGCACAGGATCGAACCAGCGCAGCACTTCCGTCGCGCGCATCGGCGGCGTTTGCGGCGCCATGTTGCGCGTGTTCGCATCGTCGCCGATCAGCACGCCGACATACGCATCGCCCTGCGCGAGCACGTAGGGGCGCATGTTCGCCCAATTGCCGCGCCCTTGTAGCGGATGAAACGGATTGAGCTGCACGACGCCGCTGAACCGCGCCGGATCGACCGGCCGGATCACGATCACGCGCGTCGTAAACGGAACACCCGCGCGCTCCACCACCGCGCGCCCATCGGCGCCATAAGCGTACACATTCGCGCCGCCGCTGAAGAAGAACTCCTCGCGCACGTAATCTGCCGCTGCGAGCTGCGCCGCTTCCGGCGTGCCGGGAAACGCGGGATCGCCCCAGATTTGCGATTCCGCCGTCGGCGCGGGCGCTGCCCAGACGGGCGGCGGCGGCGAGAGCGGCGCGTCGGGAACGCTGGCTGATTGGCACGCAACCACCATCAGCGCCGCACACAGCGCGCCCACCCAATGCCGCATCGCGCGCCTCCCAGCGCTCTATATTTGTCCGTTCGTTTGTATCACAAACGATTTGGCGCGCAACGATCTACGAGCCGCAGCGTTCGCCCAAGCGCGCGCGGCGATAGCGCCATTCCATGCCGTTCGCGCCCGCCGCGTCTTCGACGCGCGCGTTCAGCTGCGATCCCTCGCGCGCATAGATCACGCGCTGCGGAAAATCGTGCGCGAGGTTTTCGAACACGATGAGGTCCGCCGTTTGCGAGACCATTGGAAACTCGGTCGCCGGCGCCCCGTCCGGCGCGCCATAGAAGCTCACCACGCCCGCCGCGTTCGGCGCGATGCGCATATGCTCGAACGAGACTCGCCCGCCCGCGCCGCGCGTAAAGCCGACTCCCACCAGCACGCCTGACCCCGCGCCCACCCACGTCTCGCTGATCTCCTGCCCGCGCCCGCACATCAGCCACGCGCCCGCGAGCCAATC
>CAZXNY010000175.1:0-6178 GCA_964642205.1 uncultured Caulobacteraceae bacterium | reverse complement strand
CGGAGCGGCGCGCAAGCGATATCTTGCGGCAAGGCGCGAACATTCTTCCAGCGCGATACCGCTCGATCAGATTTAATGAAACGCATCAAGTAACCGCGCTCATCTACGAGTTCGTAAAGTCCGGCCAGCAGCCAATGCAACAGACAAACAGCGGCAGGCTCGGCGCAGTAACGCATCTGCGGCGGTCGGGCATCTATGAAGCGGTGGTGCCATGAAGGTCTTCGTCTCGTATCGCCGCAGTGACACGCGCGACTTTGCGGGACGCCTTAGCGATCGGTTGCGACAAGAGCGCCGCATCACCGATGTCTTTTTGGACATTGATGAGATTGAGGCGGGTGAGGCGTTCGAGCCGCGTATTCAAGCTGCCATGCGCCAATGCGCGGTTTGTCTCGTCTTGATCGGACCGAACTGGCGCGGCGCTGAGGGCGCCGGCCCGGCGCGCATCTTTGAGGACGGCGACTTCGTCCGGTTGGAAGTGCGCGAAGCGTTGTCTGGCCATCCAAAGGTCATTCCCGTGCTCGTGAACGGAGCGACGATGCCCGCTCACGCTGAGCTGCCGGAAGACATCGCTGGCATCTTGGCGCTCAACGCCATTTCTGCGCGCCATGAGAGCTTCCACCGCGACGCGAACTTCATCGCGGATGCGGTTCTTGCTCGCAAAGCGCCTGGCGCCTTGACCCGCTATTGGGGCCGGCATCCCGGACAATACGCAACGTTCAGATCCCTTTGCGGGATCGCAATCTCTGGGGTGCTGCTGTTGGGCGCCGCCGCGATTTTCAACAACGCGACAGGGCTCTCACTCGATCAGGCCTTGGGCGGTGTCGGTCCGGTTTTGCTTCTGGTGGGCGCGGTGCTCGCCATCGGCGCCATTGTTCCGCTCTTTGCAGTGTCGCGCAGGCGAACCGTTTGAGCGGCCGCTCCAAGAGCGGGTGATCCGCCGAGGCCCGGGCAACGCGGGCTGGCCGCCACGCCCGGCGCAAGTCCCCGCATGACGCTTGGGAACGTATGCGCTACAAGGCGCGCCGGACAGCTTGGGGGCGAGCGTGTTTTGGAACTCTACCGCGTGTGGGCGGCAACGAATTTTGGCGACCTGACACCGTGACCAAAGCAGCCAAGCTTGCCGCCGGCGTCCCTGCCGTGAGCGAACCGCCAGCGCCCGCGCGCGGCCGGCCGCGCGATCCGCAATTCGAGGAGCGCGTGTTCGATGCGGCCATCGCCGTTTACGCGGAGGAGGGCTGGCGCGGCTTCAATTTCGACGCTGTGGCGCGCCGCAGCGGTGTCGGCAAAGCCGGCGTCTATCGCCGCTGGAAAACGCGCGGGGATCTTCTGCGCGAGACGCTCGAAGCGCGCTGGTACAAGGTCGACGCGATCGACACTGGTTCCTTGCGCGGCGATCTTACCGCGCTGGCGCATCAGAATTTGCGCATGCGCACCGCGCGCTACAACGCCGCCGCGTTGCAGATCGACGTCGATACCTATCGTTCGACGGAAGTTCGCGGCTTCACGCAGGTCTACACAGAAGCCGCAGTGCGGCAGGCGCGCGCAATCATCAAACGCGCGATCGAGCGCGGTGAATTGCCCGCCAACGTGAATGCGCCGCTCATACTCGATGTTCTCATCGGCGCATCGACGACGCATGTGATGACGACGCCGCCGAAGCTCTGGAAGTCGATGCTCGGCAAGCTCGACGAGTGGGTCGATGACCTCGTGAGCTTCATCCTACGCGGCATCCGCGAGAGCTAATTCCGCATCAGCGAAAAATATGCGCGCTCGCACGCGCATCGCATCGCGGACACGCCTCAATTTTTATTGGGACGCTGACCGACCGTAATGCCTTGACAATTTGAGACGCCGACAGACTGTAACGACCATATCAGACCGTAAGAGTCTGAAAATGTGGAAACCAAGAGGGTCCGCCCATGCGCGCGATCCCGGGGAGGAGTTACATGTCTAAGCGAACCCTGTCGGCGACGACGTCGCTCGCGGCTGCCCTCACGATCGGACTTTTGGGCATTCCTGGCCTCGCAAACGCGCAGGATGCCGAAGAAGACATCGTCGTCACCGGCTCCAACATTCGCGGCACGCCCGAAGACGCCGCGCTTCCGGTCGATGTCATCACGGCGCAGACGCTCGAAGAGCAGGGCTCGCCCACGATCGTTCAGTTGGTGCGCTCGCTGAGTTCGGCCTCGGGCGCGTATGGCGAAAGCTTCCGTTTCGCGGGCGCGCCCCCGGGCGCCGCGACCGTCAACCTTCGCGGCCTCGGTTCGCATCGCTCACTCGTGCTGCTGAACAGCCGCCGCATCGCCTCGACGGTGCCTATCGCGAACGCAGCCGGCAACGCGGTCGACCTCAACCTCATGCCTTCTGCCGCGATCGGCCGCGTCGAAGTGCTGCGCGACGGCGCGGCGGCGGTTTACGGCTCCGACGCCATCGGCGGCGTTTTGAACTTCATCACGCGCCGCGATCTCGAAGGCTTCGAGGTCGATAGCGAATATTCCGCCATCGAAGGCTCCGACGGCGATTATCGCGCCGCGCTCTCCTGGGGTTGGCGCGGCGATGACGCCAACATCCTCATCAGCGCCGGGTATCGCCACCGCAGCGAGCTTGGCGTGCTCGACCGCGACTACGCGCACCCTGCGTTCTTCGCACCGTCCACCAGCGGGTTCGTCTCGTCGGGCAGCCCGGGCGGCTACAACATCCTGACTCAAGCGCCGGTGCGCGATCCCGCGACGGGCGCCTTCACCAACACGCCCACATCGACGGGCGTGTTGATCGATCCGGGCTGCACCACCGCCGGCAACGTGTTCTTCGCCGGCGCCTGCCAATTCCGTCTGATCGATTTCGAGAACCTCACGAACCCGGAAGACGCGTATCAAGTCTACGGCGAGGTGAACTACGAGCTCGCGCCCGATCTCGATTTCCACGCCGAGCTCGCGTGGTTCCGCCGCACGTCCGAACAGCGCATCGCGCCGATGAGCCAAACGGCGCAATTTCCCACGCCGATCGCGAATGGCGGCGTCAGCCCGTTCCCGGCCGCGGCTGGCCAACAATATTCGCGCTATTACATCCCAACCTCGAACCCAGGTCTGCGCGCGCTCTACACGGCGTGTGCGCCAGGCACCGGTCTCACCGCACAGAACTGCACCGACGCACTCAACAATGGCGTGCTCACCGGCACGGCGACGTGGCGCGCGCTCGGGCCGGGCGGCAGCTTCCTCTACGCAGACGGCTCCGACCGTCAGTTCGAAGAGGTCGATGGTTTCCGCGCTTCGATGGGTCTGCGCGGCCGCATGTTCTGGGACATCGGTTGGGATGCGGCGGTGACGTACACCAACGCAGATCGTTTCCAAGAACAGCACGACCCGAGCATCAACCGTCTGCAGCTCGCTTTGCGCGGGCTCGGCGGGCCGAACTGCGATCCGCGTCCGGTCGCGCAGGGCGGGGACTACAACCCGGCCACCGATGCGCCGACGCCAGCGTCGATCGCGTCCGGCCGCTGCATGTTCTTGAACCCGTTCTCGAACTCGATTCAGGCCTCGACGGGCGTGCTGCCCGTGCCGCAATCGACGGGCACGCAAGCGGTGCCGGGTCTCGGCAATCTGCCGCTCGCGAACAATCCGGAGATGGTGCGCTGGCTGTTCGCGACGCAAACCGCGACCACTAACTTCCAGAACCTCACCGGCGATCTCATCTTCGACGGCACGTTGCCGCTCGAGCTCTGGGGTGGGCCGATCCAATGGGCGGCCGGCTTCCAATATCGCTACGATCGCACGAACTTCGAACCGGACCGCATCTTCGACATCGACGTGACGGGCTGCCCCGATAGCCCGCCGTTTGGCGATGGCTCGCCGGTGTGCAGTCCAGCCGCTGGCAGCACGATCTTCTACGTCGGTCTGCGTGGCTACGACATCGACCGGATCACGAACGCCGCCTACGGCGAACTTCGCCTGCCGGTGACGGACGACATCGAAGTCTCCGCCGCCATCCGCCACGAGACGTTCGGCGATCTTTCGACCACCGACCCGCGCATTTCGGTGCGCTGGCAGGCGTTGCCGTGGGTCGCCCTGCGCGCCTCCGGCGGCTCGACGTTCCGCGCGCCCGGCCAGCAATTCCTGCTGAACGAGCCGACGCGCGGCCTCATCAACTTCTCGGCGATCGGCGTCTATCGCCCGTCCGATCTGTGGGGCAATCCGAACCTGCAGCCGGAAACCGCGAACACGATGAGCGCGGGCTTCGTCGTTGAGGCGGGCAACTTCCGCGCCAGCGTCGATTACTTCGAATACGAGTTCCAGGACGAGATCACGACCGAGAGCGCGTCTTCGATGTTCAACGCGTTCTACGCGGCGGCCGGCTTCGATCCGGACGGCGCGGGCCCGGGCGCGGCGATCCCGCAAGCGAGCTTCTGCGAAACCACGAACGCGACCATCGTGGCGCTCCGCAACTCGTTCAACTTCGCTTCCGGCTCGTGCAAGGACGGCAGCGACGCCGGCTTCGGCACGCGCGGCATGAGCGATTTCAACGGCGTGCGCGAGTATCGCTACATCAACGGCCCAGGCGTGAACTCGCGCGGGATCGACTTCTCGGCGAGCTACGATTTTGACGATGTCTATGGCGGCGCGCTCACGCTCGGCGTCGATGGCACGCGCAATCTCGAATGGGTGCGCGGGGCGCTCAGGTCGCCGCGCTTCCCGGGCCTCACGCTCGCGGCGTCGCAAGACCGGCTCGGCTTCGCGGATTCGTTGCAGTTCTTCTATGCAATCCCCGAATGGAAGGCGAACGCGTTCGCGAACTACAGCCACGGCCCGGCCAACATCCGTTGGACGACGCACTATACGAGCAGCCTGATGGAGATCGGCGGCAACATTCTCGCCGCCGCCTATCCGCAAGCCGCGAACATCGAGCTCGATGCGCAAATCACGCACGACCTGACGATGCAGTATCAGTTCGGCGACCGCATGCAGCTGACGTTCAACGTGCAGAACCTGACGGGCGAAGATCCCCCGGTCGATCCGATCGGCTTCTACGGCTACCTGCCGCTCGCCTCGGACGTCGCCGGCCGGGTGTTCGAAATCGGCCTCAAGGCGCGCTTCTAGCGCGCGCTCCCCCCGTTCATTCCCTCCTTGAATGCGCCGCCTCCCAGCGGCGCATTTTTTTATCTGGCGCGATCCGCAAACATTGCGCGCCAGTCCTCCTCGATGAGCGCCAAGCGGGCCTCGCGCGAGGCTCCAGGCGCTCGGTTCACAACACCCCAATGGCCCAAGTGAGAGGAGGCGAAGATCGTGAGGCCGCTTCTAGTTGTGGCGCTCACTCGCCCGGCGACGGCGACGCGCCAAGGCATGTCAAGATCGTAGATGTTCGCGAGTGCGCGGTATGCGTCTTCGCCCATAGCGATGACGCGGGTAAGCGGTAGCGCATCGAGTATGTACTCAAGGATTGGACGGCTCGCCGATAGTCCCGCAGCGGCGTTCGGCAGGGCGCCACAAAACGCATCGTCGTCACGAAGCAAATAGTGCGCGTTGGCGTAGTATGCGCCGCAGCTCGCTGCGGCTGAACCATCGACCGGCGCCTCGATGCCGACCGCCGAGAGCATGCGCGCCAGTGTGCGATTGGTCTTCAGCTTTGGGTCATGGCTCCAGGGATCGCGGTGTCCGCGCGCGAGTCGGTTACGAAAGACGCGCGTCGGCGCGCAGTCCTTCCCCAGGATGAGCGTGTGCGCGTGCACGTCGCCGCAGAACGAATCGACGCCGGTGAGGCGCGGCGGATGTTCGATGAGGTCATGAATGTTGGCCCAACCCTCCGCGCGGAGAGATCGCGCCCACGACGGAATTGGCAGGCCGTTGGTCATCTTGAGCAGTGAGGCTGGCGGACAGAGAGGGATTCGAACCCTCGATAGAGTTTCCCCTATACACGCGTTCCAGGCGTGCGCCTTCAACCACTCGGCCACCTGTCCGGAGCGGCGCTTATAAGGCGCACGCCTTCTTTTGCAAAAGGGCCTCGGAGGGCCTCTGGGGGCTGTGAACAACGCGGCGCTGGCGGGGGCTCGCGGCCCGGGGCATCGTCGCTGCCGATGGGCGAGGACGCGGACTATGTGATTGTCGGCGCGGGGTCGGCCGGGTCGGTGCTGGCCGACCGGCTTTCCGCCGACGGGCGCGCGCGTGTGCTGGTGCTGGAGGCTGGC
>CAZXNY010000174.1:0-6203 GCA_964642205.1 uncultured Caulobacteraceae bacterium | reverse complement strand
CGACATCGACGACGATGGCGGGATCGATTTGGCCGCGCTCGACGCGCTGATCGGCTCGCGCACGAAGATCGTGGCGCTGACGCATATGTCTAACGTGCTTGGCGCGAAGACGCCGGCGGCCGAGGTGGTGCGCCTTGCGCAGGCCAAGGGCGTGCCCGTGCTGCTCGATGGGTGCCAATCGGCGGTGCATGGCGCGGTCGATGTGACGGCGCTTGGCGTCGATTACTTCGTGTGCACCGGCCACAAGCTTTACGGGCCGACTGGGATTGGCGTGCTCTACGGCAAACCCGAGCGGCTGGCGGCGTTGCGGCCGTTCGAAGGCGGCGGCGAGATGATCGATCGCGTGACGCGCGATGTCGTCACCTACAACGATCCGCCGCATCGGTTCGAGGCAGGCACGCCGCCGATCATTGAAGCGATCGGGCTCGGCGCGGCGCTGGATTGGATGATTTCGTTCGATCGCGTGGCAGTTGAAGCGCATGAAGCGGCGTTGCGCGATCGCGCGATGAGCGCGTTGCGTGAGCTGAACTGGATCCAGTTGCATGGGCAGGCGCACGACAAGGGCGCGATTGTTTCGTTCTCGATGAAGGATTCGCACCCCCATGACGTGGCGCAGATCCTCGACCGGCAGGGCGTTGCGATCCGCGCGGGGCATCATTGCGCGCAGCCGCTGATGGAGCGGCTTGGCGTGACAGCGACGGCGCGCGCAAGCTTTGCGCTCTACAACCGTTTGGAAGACATCGATGCGCTGGTCACGGCGCTGCACAAAGCACGGAAGATGCTGGGCTAATGGAAACGACCACAAACCCCGAGAGCAAGATTCCGCAACCGGAACTCGACCGGATCACGGATGATCTCATCGCGGCGTTCAAGACCGTGTTCGACCCCGAAATTCCGGTCGATATCTATGAACTTGGGCTGATCTACAAAGTCGACATCAACGACGACCGGCATGTCGATGTGGACATGACGCTGACCGCGCCGGGCTGCCCGGTGGCGGGCGAGATGCCGGGCTGGGTGGAAGACGCGATCGCGAAGGTCGATGGCGTTGTCAGCTCCAAGGTGAGCATCGTGTTCGATCCGCCGTGGAGCCCGGCGCGCATGAGCGATGAGGCCAAGCTCGAATTGAACATGCTCTAGAGGCACTTGAACCGGCTTTACGGCGTTCACACCTCATCTGTGCTAAAGGACTCGTATGGCTCGCCCGCGCCCTAAGATCGTGACTTTGACCGACGCCGCCGGCGCGCGCGTGCGGGAGATTATCGCGGCAGGGGAGAAGCCGTATCTGCGCGTCGGCGTGAAGAACGGCGGCTGCGCGGGCATGGAATACGTGCTGGCCTATGCGGACGCGCCGGAGAAGTTCGACGAGATCGTTGAAGACAAGGACGTGAAGATCCTTGTGGCCGCCGATAGCGTGCTCTTCTTGCTCGGCTGCACGATCGACTACGAGACGACACGGCTTTCGGCGAGGTTCGTGTTCCGGAACCCGAACGAAACAGATGCGTGCGGCTGCGGCGAGAGCGTGACGATCACGCCGGCGCAGGCGGAAGCCTAACGCCGGCGCGACGCGCTAGGCGCCCTTAAACTTCGCAGGACGTTTTTGCAGGAAGGCGGCGACGCCTTCGGCGAAGTCTTGCGTGCGGCCGGCTTCGCGTTGTGTTTTTCGCTCATTGTCGAGCTGATCGCGCCAATGCGCGTCGAGCCCATCCCAACCCAGCTTGCGGATCATCGAGATCGCCTTCGGGCCTTCGGCGAGTTCTTTGGCCATCGCCATCGCAGCGGGCATCAGTTCGTGATCGGGAAGGCACCGATTGACGAGGCCCCACTCGAGCGCCTTTGGCGCAGGCACTTTCTCACCGAGCAGCATCATTTCCATCGCGCGCGCGCGGCCGATGGAGCGGGGCAGCAGGTAGGACGAGCCGCCATCCGGCACGAGGCCGATGCGGCGGAAGGCCTGGAGGAAGTAGGCGCTCTCGCCGGCGAGGATGATGTCGCCCATCAGCGAGAGCGAGCAGCCCACGCCCGCGGCCGCGCCGTTCACCGCCGTTACGAATGGGATCGGCAGATCGCGCAGCGACGTCATGAACGGGTTGTAGTGGCTCTCGAGCGCATCACCGGCGTCGCGGTCGCGGCCGACCGCGCCGCCAGACGCGCTGCCGCTGAGGTTTGCGCCGGAGCAGAAGCCGCGGCCTTCACCCGTGAGCACGGCGGCGCGCGCTTCGCCGCCAGCACGTTTGAACGCGCGGAACAGTTCATCGATCATGTCGATGCCGGCGGCGTTCATCGTCGCGGGATCGTTGAGCTTGATGACGGCGACGCCATCTTCCAGCGAATACTTGACCTTCGTGAAGGCTGCTTCGGCCATGTCGCGCTCCCTTTTGCCGGGAGCTTAGGCGCGCTTTCCGCGCACGTGAAGCGGGACGCAGCGTAAAGCCGGGCCGATTGCCTCAGGCGACGTAGAGAACGGGGACGTTCTCGGTCGTGACCTTGTTGCGGCCTTCGCGCTTGGACGCATAGAGGCACGCATCGGCGCGTTCCATGAGGCCCTGGACCGTATCGGCAGGCTGCAGGCGCGCTATGCCGATTGAGACCGTCACTTGGCCGAGATCCTCGTTCGTCGAACGCCGGCGCAGGCGCTTGGCCTGGATCGTCTGGCGCACAGTCTCGGCGATCTTGGTGGCGCTCTCGAGCGTCGAGCGCGGCATGATCACCGCGAATTCCTCCCCGCCATAACGCGCCACAAGGTGATCAGGGAGGGAGAGGCTCTGCAGCGCGCTCGCGACGAAGCGGAGCACTTGGTCGCCCGTGTGGTGGCCCCAGCTGTCATTGAAACGCTTAAAGTGATCGATGTCGCACATCAGCAGGCAAAGCTCGGTGCGGGCTCCGCGCGCTTCGGTGATGCGCATGCGCAGGGTCTCATCGAACATGCGCCGGTTTGCGAGTCCTGTCAGGCCGTCCGTCAACGACTCCACGCGGACGCTTTCGAGGCTGGTGCGCAGCGTTTCGATTTCACGTGACGACTTTTGAAGTTGATCCGTGAGCGTCCGGTTGTGGTTCGCCATATCGAGCGTCGCGGCGGCGAGGCTGGAGACCACTTCCTTGATCCGCTGAGGATCGATGTTCTGATGTTGCAGCGATCCGGCGGCGTGCTCGAGGGTGCGGCCGTAGCTGTCGTTCTTGAGGCCGGCGTCCTGCAGGGCGCTCATCACCTGCGTTAGATCGCGCGCGATCTTTTCTCCGGCCATCACCATTTGCGCGGAGACGCGCAGGCCGGTGAAGAAGCGCTCGTAGAGATCGCTGTTCACCTCCGCGGTGAACGCTTCGCCGGAGGCGATTCGCTCGTCGATGACTTGCTTGAGCGTGGGTTGCCGGCCGAGGCGGTAAGAAAGCCAGACTTCGTAGTTCGAGGCGGTCGCGGCGATCCCGTAGAGCGCCATCAGCTCAAGGGTCTCGTGCGCGACGGCGTGCCCAAGCGGCCCGGCGATGGTTGGGTCGTTATCGGTCGTCACAGCGTCGCGTTCCCCGAGGTAGAGGCTGGAATCGAAACTAGCTCTGAGGGTATGGACGAGTGGTAAATGTAGGCTGGGCTTCGGTTTCCTAGCGGAAGACCGCGCGGCCCAGAGTGAGCCGGGGATACCCATGACAACCGCGATCGCAAAGCCCGCCGCCGACAGCGCGAAAGCGCAGATGGAATTGATCCTGGCCAGCCAGAAGGCCGCGCAGCTGCGGCATGGCGCGCCGAGCGCCGCGCTCCGCAAGGACCGGCTGCAGCGCGCGATCAATTTGCTCGCCGATCACAGCAATGAAATCGCGGACGCAATGAACGCGGACTTCGGCAACCGCTCCAAAGACATGAGCATGCTGACGGACGTTGCCGGATCGATCGGACCGCTGAAGCACGCGCAGGCGAACCTCGACAAATGGATGCGAAGCGAGAAGCGCAAGGTCGAAGCGCCGCTTGGGCTGCTCGGCGCCAAGGCGGAGGTGCGCTTTCAGCCGAAGGGCGTAATCGGGATCATTTCGCCCTGGAATTTTCCGGTGAACCTCACGTTCGCGCCGCTCGCGGGCGTGCTGGCTGCGGGCAACCGCGCGATGATCAAACCGAGCGAGTTCACGCCCGCGACGTCGGATCTGATGGCGCTGCTGATCGGGCAATATTTCGATGAGCAGGAAATCGCCGTTGTCGTTGGCGGCTCCGATGTGGGCGCGGCGTTCGCGGGGCTCGCGTTCGACCACCTGTTGTTCACCGGCGGCACCTCGATCGCATACCACGTGATGCGCGCGGCGGCCGACAACCTCACCCCGCTGACGCTGGAGCTGGGCGGCAAGAGCCCAGTGATCGTGAGCCGCAGCGCTCATATCGAGAAGACTGCCGCGCGCGTGATGGCGGGCAAGACGATGAACGCCGGGCAGATTTGCCTTGCGCCGGACTACACGTACGTGCCGCGGGAGAGCCGCGATGCGTTCGTGACGGCGGCCACCGCGTCCGTCGCGAAGATGTACCCGAAGATCAAGGACAACCCTGACTACACCGCGATCGTGAACCAGAAGCACTATGAGCGCATCAAGGGACTAGTGGACGATGCGCGCGCGAAGGGCGCGAAAGTCGTCGAGATCAATCCGGGCAACGAGGATTTCACGCAGCAAGAGCATCGCCGCATCCCGCCGACGCTGATCCTCGATCCGACCGACGACATGAAGGTGATGCAGGAGGAAATCTTCGGACCAGTGATGCCGGTGAAGACGTACGAAACGCTCACCGAGGCTGTCGGCTATGTGAACGCGCACGACCGGCCGCTTGGTTTGTATTTCTTCGGCGAAGACGCGGCTGAGACCGATCAGGTGCTGAACGCGACGACCTCAGGCGGCGTCACGCTGAACGACGTGATCATGCATGTCTCGATGGAAGACCTGCCGTTCGGCGGCGTTGGGCCGGCGGGCATGGGCTCCTATCACGGGCGCGACGGCTTCCTTGAGTTCTCGCACAAGAAGGCCGTGTTCAAGCAGACGGGCAACGAAGTGCTCGCCGCGATGCGCCCGCCTTACGGCGAGACGTTCCGAAAGATGGTTGGCGGGCGCCTCAAAGCGTAGCGCCGCTAGCCCTTGCGCTTCAGGAACGCTGGCATGGTGTCGCCGAAGCCGACCACGCCTTCTTGCTCGCGCTCTTCACGCGGCGGGCGGCGTTCGTCGCGGCGATCGTCACGGCGTTGCTCGTCGCGACGCTCCGGCCGGCGTTCGCCGCGCGGCTGATCGTGGCGCGCTTCCTGGCGCTCACCTTGTTGGCGCTCGGGACGCTCCTCGCGGCGCGGGCGCTCTTCGCGCGGCGGACGCGCTTCACCTTCGGCGCGCTCGACGACTTTTGCCGGCTCGGTAGCTGCTTCAGGGCGGCCCGGGTCGCGCTTCTTGAAGCGATCCTTGCGGTCGCTGCGCTGACGCTTCAGTTCGTCGGCGCGGCGGCCACGGCCCCCGCTGTCGCGTGAATCGCCGAGCGCTTCCGTCGGCAGATCGGCGATTTCAGCGTCGGCGATCTTGAGACCTGTGAGCTTTTCGATGGCGTCCCAGTTCCGCCCGTCGCTCGGCGCGACGAGCGTGAACGCTTGGCCGGAGCGGCCCGCGCGGCCGGTGCGGCCGATGCGGTGAACATAATCGTCCGCGTGGCGCGGCGGCTCGTAGTTGAACACTTGGCCGACGGCGGGGATATCGAGACCGCGCGCCGCGACGTCGCTCGCAACGAGCAGCGTGAGTTCACCGGAGCGGAAGCGCTCGAGCGTCTTGGTGCGCAGGGATTGATCGAGATCGCCATGGATTGGCGCGGCGTTGAGGCCATGGCGCTTAAGCGATTGCGCGACGACATCCACGTCGGTCTTGCGATTGCAAAAGATGATGCCGTTCTTGATCTCGCCGCACGAGGCGATGACGGCGCGGAGCGCGGCGCGGCGCGTGCGCGGATCGCCGCCCGGCAGGCGCACGATGCGCTGATCAATCGTGGTCGCGGCGGTTGCCGGCCTGGTCGCTTCGATGCGCTTTGGGTTCGAGAGGAATTGATCCGTGAGCCGTGTGATTTCGGGCGGCATGGTCGCGGAGAAGAACAACGTTTGGCGCGTGAACGGCGTGAGTTTGAAGATCCGCTCGATGTCCGGGATGAAGCCCATGTCGAGCATGCGATCGGCTTCATCAACGACCATGACTTGCACGCCGGAGAG
>CAZXNY010000173.1:0-6273 GCA_964642205.1 uncultured Caulobacteraceae bacterium | reverse complement strand
TTTTGGGAGGGAGCTGTGGGCAAACGAAAAGGGCGGCACTTGCGAGCCGCCCCTCGGTGTTGTGCGTTGTGCTTAGCGGCCGTTGCGGTCGCGCATGTAGCGGAAGAAGTCGCTGTCAGGCGGGATGACCATCGGCGTGCCGGCCGGGAGCGCGCGCTCGTAGGCTTGCAGCGAACGATAGAACGCGGCGAATTCCGGATTACGGCCGTAGGCGCGCGCGAAGATCCGGGCGCGTTCGGCGTCGCCGCGGCCACGGGTGGCTTCGCCCTCTTCCCGCGCGCTCGCCTGGATAATCGTGACTTGGCGATCGGCGTCGGCGCGGATGCGAGTGGCCTGCTCTTCACCGCGGGCGCGGATGCCGGCGGCGACCTGCTCGCGCTCGGTGCGCATGCGCTCGAACACGCGCTGCTGCGTTTGCTGCGGCAGATCGGCTTGGCGGATGCGCACATCGATGATCGCAACGCCGAGTTCGGTGGCGGCTTCGCGGTTCAGATCTTCGCGGATCGCGCGCATCAGCGGCGCGCGGCGCGAGATGATGTCGTTCGATGTGGCGCTGCCCAGCACGCGGCGGAGCGCCGATTGCGTGAACGTTTCAAGCCGCTCGACGCCGCGATCTTGCGTGCCAGCCGCTTGATAGAAGCGCAGCGGATCGACGATACGCCACCGGACGAAGGCATCGACGATCAGGTTTTCCTGGTCGGACGCGATGATCGGCTGCTCTGTCAGCGTGAAGCCGAGATTGCGCTTGTCGAACATCACGGCGCTCTCGATGAAGGGAACCTTCACGTAGAGGCCGGGCGAGCCGGTCGTGCCAACGTTGGCGAAGCGCTGGTTTTCACCGAGGCGCAGGATGAGCGCCTGCTGCGTCTGATCGACGATGAAGAAGATCTGCATCACCAGGAAGGCGACGGCGCCGGCGACACCGGCGAAAAACACGAGACCGCGTTGCATCAGCGTGCTCCCGGCTGGGGCTGCGCGGGCGCGGCGGTTGCGGGGGCTGCTGGCGCGGCGCGCGGGCGGCGCAATTGATCGAGCGGCAGGATCGGCACGGCGCCGGCGTTCCGATCGATGATCACGGTGTCGGCGCCGCGATAGATGCGCTCCATCGTTTCCAGATAGAGCCGTTCGCGCGTGACGCGCGGGGCGGCGCGGTATTGCTGCTCGACCAGCGTGAAGCGCTGGGCTTCACCGTTCGCTTCGCGCACGGCCTGCTCGGCGTACGCCTCTGCGGCCTGCACGATCTGAGCGGCTTCACCGCGTGCGCGCGGCACGACTTCGTTGGCGTATTGCGTGGACTGGTTGATCGTGGTTTCCGCGACCTGGCCCGCGCGCACGACTTCGTTAAACGCATCGACGACATCGGCCGGGGGCGCTGCCTTGAGGAGCTGCACCTGCAGTATCTCGATGCCGGCGTTGTAGGCGTTGAGCGAGGTCTGCAGCTGCGTTTCGACGGCTTGCTCGACGCCCGCGCGCTCGGTGGTGATGATCGCCTGCAATTCGCGCTGGCCGATGATCTCGCGCATCGCGCTTTCGGCAAGGCCGCGTACGGCGTCCTCGGGATTGTTGATGTTGAAGAGATACGCGCGCGCGTCCGAAAGGCGATAGAGCACGGCGAAATCGATATCGACGATGTTGCGATCGCCGGTGATCATGAGGCTCTCGCCGTCGATCTCCTGGCCGTTGCGCAAGCCGACTTCGATGCGGCGCTGGTTCGATACGGAAATCACGCGCACGCTTTCGACCGGCAGCGGCAAGTGCCAGTGCAGGCCCGGCGTCGATGTATATTCGTAAGCGCCAAAGCGCGTGACGACGCCCGCTTCGCCTTCATCGACGATATAGACGCCGGTAAGCAGCCACAGCGCGCCGACAGCGGCGGCGATCGCGCCGGGATTGAGCCCGCGGCCAGGCCGGCCGCCGCGGCCGCCAAAGCGCCCGCCGCCCATGTTCCCGAACCGCTCACGCGCGCGGCGGATCATTTCTTCAATGTCGGGTCCCTGCCCGCCCGGACCGCCGCCGCCGCCTTGCGGCTGGCGCGGAGGCTGGCCCCACGGCTGACGCGGACCGCCGCCCCACGGGCCGCCGCCTCGATCGCCCGGCCCATTGGATTGGTCATTCCACGGCATTAAGGATTGCGCCCTCGAGCTTCTGCTTCTTCGCCCCGCTTTCGGCGGGCTTGCGCGCTTTGCGTGCGCGCCGGATATGGAGCCCTCTCCCTTACGGATCAAGCATGAACACCCCATTGACGTTGACCCGCGAGCGCCTACTCGCCGTGCTCGACGGCGTTCACGACCCCGTTAGCGGCGCAGGTTTGGTCGCGGCCGGGCGCGTTGCTGGCCTCGATGTGAAGGACGACGGCAAGGTTCTCGTAACCATAGAAGCGCCGGCCGATGGCGCGGAAAAGTATGCAAGCGTGCGCGACGCTGCGGAAACGGCGCTGAAAAACGAACGCGGCGTAAAGCGCGCGCTCGTCGTGCTCACCGCGCAGCGCGAAGCGCCGCCGAGCGCCAAAGGCCTCCAGAACATCCGCGCGATCATCGCGGTGGCGAGCGCGAAAGGCGGCGTCGGCAAATCAACCGTGGCGGTCAACTTAGCGTGTGCGTTCGCCGCGTTGGGGAAGAAGACGGGCCTGCTCGATCTCGACGTGTTCGGACCGTCGGCGCCGACGCTGCTCGGCGTTGGCGGCGTCAAACCCAAAGCGCTGCCGGATAAGACGCTCGAACCGATCGAGGCGTATGGGCTGAAGACGATGTCGATCGGCTATCTCGTCGATCCCGAAACCGCGATGGCGTGGCGTGGCGCGATGGCGACGAGCGCGGTGCGCCAAATGCTCGAAGACGTCGCGTGGGGCGATCTCGACGTGCTCGTGCTCGACCTGCCGCCGGGCACGGGCGATGTGCAGCTCACGCTCGTGCAACGCACGCCACTTGCGGGCGCGGTGATCGTGTCGACGCCGCAGGAAATGGCGCTCGCGGACGTGCGCCGGGGCGTTGCGATGTTCGAGAAGACGCACGCGCCGATCCTCGGCATCGTCGAGAACATGGCGTATTTCGAAACGCCTGACGGCAAACGCACGCACATCTTCGGCGAAGGCGGCGCGCGGCGCACAGCGGAAAGCGCGGGCGTGCCGTTCCTGGGCGAGCTTCCGATCGATGTCGTGCTACGCGAAAGCTGCGATGCGGGCGCGCCGCTGGTCGCGACGCAACTGGACCATCCGATGCGCGCGCGCTTCCTGGAGATCGCGCAAGCCGCGCTGACGCACGCGGCGCACGCAAGCAAGCCGCCGCCGGCGATCCGGTTCGCTTAGAAGAGCGACTTGGATTGGCCGTTGCGGGCAGCGCCATTGGCGCGGAACGCGATCGGCTGCACCATCGCTTCGCGCGGATAGCTCGGATGCGTATCGAGCCCGTAGGAGATCGCAGCGCTGCGCGCTTCGGACTTGACCTCAGGCGTGCAATTGCTGCGCGCGAACGCGGCGCACAGATCGAGCGCGCGCTGCGTGTTTGCGCCCCAGCCAGCTTGTGTGTCGTACAAACAGCCGAACGCGCTCCACGCCATCATGCTTTCGCCAAGGCTCTGGCTGTCGAACACGCCTTGGATGGTGCGTTGAAAAAACCCAAGGCGCGCGGCGAGCGTGCCGATATCGGCGCCGTCAAGCTCGGTGAAGAAGGCGCGCCATTCCGTGTTAGCGCGCGCGCACATCTCCATGATGCGCCCATCGCCTCGCCCCAGCCGCTCCAGGAGTTCTTGCATGTCCGCCCTCGCTCACGTCACGTGAGGATGCGCGAAGCCGCTGCGCGCTGTCTGGCGGTTTCGCCTGGGGCGTTATCTCGCACGCGCGCCCTCGCCCGGCGCGGCGCTTAGCTACGAGGCGCGCCGCTCCAAGAGATCGACCAACTGCCCGGCGGCTGCGCGCCAGCGGAATTTCTCGCGCCAAGCGGGGCGGACGGCGACCAGGCGCGCTTGCGTTTCAGCCGACAGCGCCTCGTTCGTCGCACGCACTAGATCGGCCGCGTCCATCGGATCGAAATAGATCGCCGCAGGGCCGCCAACCTCCGGCAGCGCCGTGCGGTTCGCAAGCACAAGCGGCGCATCCGCAAACAGCGCTTCGGCGGCTGGGAGGCCAAAGCCCTCCAGCAACGATGGCACGATCACGCAGCCCGCCTCACGATAGAGCACGCGCAAAGCGCCGTCGCTGATCTTCGGCAGGATGACAACGCGCGGATCATCAATCATGCGCTCGCCGTCCACATAGGGGCCAGCCTGGTGGAGCCCGCCAACCGCGATCTTAATCGTAGGATCGAGCCCTTGAAAAAGCGCGCGGATCGCGAACGGCATGTTCTTGTGGCGCGCGGGGCTGCCCATCACGAGCACGAAGCGCTGGCTTTCGAGTCCCGTGGCTTGAAGCACAGCGCGATCCTCCGGCGCACGCAGAATGTGATCGCCGCCATTAAAGATCAGGTGGAGTCGTTCGGGCGACACGCCATGCGCCAGCAGCCGCCCGCGCGAAAACTCCGACACTGTCACCACATCGAAGCCGCGCACCTTCGCGCCCGTGAGCATCGCATTGTGCCAAAGGCGATAGGCAGGCGGATACGTATCGGGCGCATCGAACACGTGCGTGTCGTGAATCCACATCACGGAATGGCGCGCGATGAGCGGCGTCGTGTTTCCGAAACTGACGACAGTCGAAGCGGGCCATCGCGCGGGAATTTCGAGCTGTTCGTTGAGACGCCCCGCGCCCATGTTGAGCCGCAGAACGCCGGGCACGGCCCCGGTCGCTTCGTCTGATTCGGTCGGAACCGGCGCGCCATCCGGCGTCGCGATGCGCAAAGCGCCCTCACCGCGCTCGCGGACGATCGCGATCATCTCACGCATAATCTCGCGCCCAACGCGGCCGACACCTGAGAGGGGCTTCGCGAGGAAGCGGCCGTTAACGATCACCGCGCGCCCAGCAGGCGCCCATGCGCGTTGCGCGGCGTCGTGCTCGGCCATTGGTAAACTTGGCGCGGTGTTCATGCGCGTGGGTGTCGCCGCGCGCACGATTCAACACAAGTGCGCTCAACCAGCACACATGCTCACGCGCGCGACGGGCGTATTGGCGGCGGCTGGGCGCTAGTCCTTCGGGCCCATGTTGTAGGGGCCGCCTTTTTCGAGGGCGCGGCGGTAGGCGGGGCGGGCCTGCCAGTTCGCAAGCACGCGCTTGATGTTGGGGTAGGCCTCGGCGCGGCCGAACGTGTTGGCGGCTTCGAGCACGAAGCTGTTTTGAATGTCGGCCGCACTCAAGCGATCGCCGACCAGATAGTCGCGGCCTTCAAGCGCGCTGTTCATGTAGCCGAGGTGATTGTCGATCTCGCTGGTGATGCGCGGCATCAAGGGCGCTGCGGCCTCGCCTAAGCGGCTGGTGTAGAGAAACAGCATCAGCGGCAGCATCGCCGAGCCTTCGGCGAAGTGCATCCAGTGCAGATAGTTCGGCCACTCCGGATCGTCCGGCGTGCAGCTGATCTTGGTCGCGCCGTGCCAGCGCGCAAGGTAATCGAGAATGGCGCCGCTCTCGGCGATGACGCGGCCATTGTCGACGATGACGGGCGACTTGCCGAGCGGGTGGACTTCCTTGAGCGCAGGCGGCGCAAGGTTCGTCGTCGCGTCGCGCTGGTGGAAGACGATTTCGTAGCTCAGGCCCAGCTCTTCGAGCATCCAAAGCACGCGTTGCGACCGCGAATTGTTCAAGTGATGGACGATGACGGCCACGCCGGCGCTCCCACAAAACGGGCGTGGCGATGGCCCCTGCCCCTCATCCTGGAGATAGGCGCGCCGGCGCTGTAGCTCAACTAAATGTAGCGCCTGCTACGCCGATTTCGTGTCAGCAGCGCGCGTTTGCGGTTCGGTTACGCGCGTTGCGCCAAGGTGATGGCGATGTGTGCGTTTGTTTATGTGCTGCGCGAGGTGGACGGACCGCGGACCTACGTGGGCTGGACCGTCGATCTCGGCGCGCGCCTGGCCGCGCACAACACGGGCGCCGGCGCACGCACCACGCGCGGCAAGCAATGGACGCTGATCTACGCCGAGCGGTTCGAGACGCGTAGCGAGGCGATGTCGCGCGAAGTGCGGCTGAAGCGCGACCGCGGTTTTCGCGCCCAGCTGCGCGCGGCCTAGCTGCCCGGGATCGGCGGGCACGTCATGATCTCGACGCCCGCGCCGGGGAAGATCGCGAAGTGCGGATGGTTCTCGAACATGTGCGCGGCGTCTTCGTGCGAGGGCGCTTCGACGATCACG
>CAZXNY010000172.1:0-6298 GCA_964642205.1 uncultured Caulobacteraceae bacterium | reverse complement strand
GACGCTCGATACGCTCACAACGCTCGGCGCCGTGCCGATCATCAACGAGAACGACACCGTCGCCACCGTCGAAATCCGCTACGGCGACAATGACCGCCTCGCCGCGCGCGTCGCGCAAATGGTCTCCGCCGACGCGCTGCTGCTGCTCTCGGATGTCGACGGGCTCTATGACCGCGATCCGCGCATGCACGCGGATGCGCAGCTCATCCCCGACGTTCGCCAGATCACCTACGCGATCGAAGCGATGGCGGGCGGCGCGAACACGCAAGTCGGCGTGGGCACGGGCGGCATGCGCACCAAGATCGAAGCTGCGAAGATCGCGACCGCCGCCGGCTGCGCCGTCGCGATCACCAAGGGCGACGAGCTAAAGCCGCTCTCGCGCCTCCTCGCCGGCGCGCCCGCGACCTGGTTCTACCCGCACGAAACCCCGAAGGCCGCATATAAGAGTTGGATCGCTGGAAGCCTCGCGCCCCAAGGCGCGCTCACGATCGACGAGGGCGCGGCACGCGCGCTCGCTGCTGGCAAGAGCCTCCTGCCGGCCGGCGTGACCGACGTGATCGGCCGCTTCGAAAAGGGCGACGCTGTGCGCATCCTGGGGCCTGACGGCGCGGAGGTCGCGCGCGGCCTTGCCCGTTACGACGCCGAAGACGCACGCAAGATTCGCGGCCTCAAGAGCACGGAGATCGAGCGCGCCCTCGGTTACGTCTCGGGCGCCGCGCTCATCCATGCGGACGACCTCGCGCTAAAATAATCCGCGCCGCTTGTCGGTTGCGCGCGGCCCCGCTCGTCCTACGGTCAGCAAGGAGGCCGCCATGGCGCAAGTCACCACGTTCCTTTGGTTCGACGACCAGGCCGAAGAGGCCATGAACTTCTACGTCTCGCTGTTTCCCAACTCGCGCATCGTCACGCTCGAGCGCGGGCAGGACGGCAAGGTGTTTGTTGGCTCGTTCGAACTCGACGGCGTGACCTACCAGGCGCTCAACGCCGGGCCGATGTTCAAATTCACCGAGGCGATCTCGCTTTACGTGGACTGCGCCGACCAAGCCGAGGTTGATCGGCTGTGGGCCGCGTTCATGGGCAATGGCGGCAGCGAGCCCCGCTGCGGCTGGCTCAAGGACAAATTCGGCCTCTCCTGGCAGATCGTGCCGCGCCGCTTCAGGGCGCTGATGAGCGATCCAAACCCCGCCAAAGTGCAGGCCGTGCAGGCGGCAATGATGCAGATGGAAAAGCTCGACGTCGCCGAACTCGAGCGGGCGTACGCCGCCGCCTGACGTCGACCCCGGAGGGCGTCGCCTTGTTTCAGGGGGCGGCGTAGGCCAAATTCAGGGCGCTATGAACGCGCCCGCCCCCAATCTCGCGCTCGAAGCCCAGATGCTCGATCTGGGCGCGCGCGCCCGCGCCGCCGCCGCTTCGGTGCGCGACGCGAGCCCGGCGACGCGCAGCGCGGCGCTCACCGCCATCGCCAAGCGCCTGCGGGAGAACGCGGCCGAGATTCTCGCGGCGAACGCCGAGGATGTTGCGCTCGGCAAAGCCGAGAACATGACTGCCGCGTTTCTCGACCGGCTGACTCTCACGCCCGAGCGCCTGGAAGACGTCGCGCGCGCGGTTGAAGAGACCGCCGCGCTGCCCGATCCCATTGGCGCCGTGATCGAAACGTGGACGCGCCCGAACGGCCTCAAATTTGAGCGCGTGCGCACGCCGCTGGGCGTGATCGGCGTCATCTTCGAAAGCCGCCCGAACGTCGCAGCGGATGCGGGCGCGCTCTGCCTGCGGGCCGGCAACACCGTGATCCTCCGGGGCGGGAGCGACAGCGCCAAAAGCGTCGCCGTGATCGGCCGCGCGCTGCGCGCGGGCCTCGCCGACGCGGGCCTGCCCGAAGACGCGATCCAAATCGTGCCGACGACGGATCGCGCGGCCGTCGGCATGATGCTGCGCGGGCTTGGCGGCGCGGTCGACGTGATCGTGCCGCGCGGCGGCAAATCGCTCGTCGCGCGCGTGCAGGATGAAGCGCGCGTGCCGGTGTTCGCGCACCTGGAGGGCATCTGCCACACTTACGTGCACGCTGGCGCAGATCCGGCGAAAGCCATCGCGCTCACGCTCAACGGCAAGATGCGCCGCACCGGCGTTTGCGGGGCGACGGAGACGCTGCTGATCGACCGAGCCGTCGCGCCCACGCTGCTGCCGCAGATCGCGGCCAAGCTCACCGAGGCCGCCTGCGAGCTACGCGGCGACGCCGAAGCGCGCGCGATCACGCCGATGAACGAAGCGACCGAGGACGATTGGCGGACGGAATATGTCGCGCCGATCCTCTCCGTGCGCGTTGTCGCAAACATCGACGAAGCGATGGCGCATATCGCGACCTACGGTTCGAGCCACACCGAAACCATCGTCACCGAAGACGCGGCCGCTGCTGAGAAATTCCTCAGCAACGTCGATAGCGCCATCGTGCTGCACAACGCCTCCACGCAATACGCGGATGGCGGCGAGTTCGGGTTCGGCGGCGAGATCGGTATCGCGACCGGGCGCATGCATGCGCGCGGGCCCGTTGGGGCCGAGCAGCTGACGACGTTCAAATACAAAGTGCGCGGCAATGGGCAGACGCGCCCCTGATGCGCGGCGTGCCCCCCGCTTATCCGGGCCAGCGCATCGGCTTGTTCGGCGGCAGTTTCGATCCCGCGCATGAAGGCCACGCGCATGTGGCGGAAACCGCGCTGAAGCGCCTGAAGCTCGACCGCGTCTGGTGGCTGGTCACGCCGCAAAACCCGCTGAAGCCGCAGAGCGCGCCGTTGAAAGAACGCATCGCCAGCGCGCACAGGATGGCGGGCCGCAAAGCCGCTGTCACCGCGTTCGAAGCCGCGCACGGCTTCCGTTACACGTACCAAACCGTACGTGCGTTGAAGCGCTGGTTTCCCGGCGCGCATTTCGTGCTCATTGTCGGCGGCGATTCCTTGCAGAGCTTCCGCTATTGGCGCCGCTGGCAAGACGTGATGCGCGCCGTGCCCGTCGCCATCATCGCGCGCCCCGGCGCGGGCGCACGCGCACGACTCGCTAAACCCGCGCAGACCTTCGCCGCCGCGCGCCGCCAGCAACACGAAGCGCCGGCGCTGACACGCGCACCTGCGTTCGTATTTCTCAACGCGCGCGAACATCCGCACTCGTCCACCGCGATCCGCAAGGCGCGCCGCACATGAGCCATCTCACCATCACCGTAGACGGCGCCATCGCCACCGTGCGCCTTAACCGCCCCGAAGCGCGCAACGCGCTCTCCGTCGCGCTGATGCGCGACCTCACCGAAGCCGCGAACACGCTCGCGCAGCGCACCGACATTCACGTCGTCATCCTCACCGGCGCGCCGACATATTTTTCCGCCGGCGCCGATCTAAAGGATCCCGAGCGCGTCACGCGTGCCGATCGCACCTTGCTCGAGCGCCGCCGCGACGTGCTGAACGGTCCCGCGATGTGCAAAGCGTGGGAAGCGATGGAGCAGGTCACCATCGCGGCGATCGAAGGCTATTGCGTTGGCGGCGGCGTCGCGCTCGCCGCCGCATGCGATTTCCGCATCGCGGGCGAAGGCGCCTCGCTGCGGCTGCCGGAAATTCCGCTCGGCATGAACATGAGCTGGGGCGCGCTGCCGCGCCTCACCGCCTTGATGGGCCCTGCGCGCGCCAAGCGTTTCGTGCTGTTCGGCGAAGCGCTCGCTGCAAAAGACGCGCACGCCGCCGGCCTCCTCGATGAACTCACCGCAACCGGCGGCGCGGAAGCCGAAGCGGGCGTCTGGGCCGCAAAGCTGGCCGCGCTGCCGCCGCTCGCGCTGCGAATCACCAAGGAAGCGATCAACGCCGCCGCCGGCGCGCTCGACGCCACCCGCGCCTTCGCCGACCGCGATCAATTTCTGCTTGCAACGGACACGGACGATGCACGCGAAGGCGTTGCGGCCTTCCTCGAAAAGCGAACCCCACGCTTTAAGGGAGATTAACCCGGCGTGGCGGAACCTGCCCGAAGCTGCTAACATTCAGCCGTCAGGGACTACAGAAGGACGCGGAAACCTGTCGCCAGACCTCAGCCGCCTGCCGGGAGCGCAAAATCCCGGCGCCGAGCAGGATCACCTCGAAGAGGCCGCCTCGCTCGATGCTGAAACGGCCGCCAAGATCATCCTCCAGTCGCTGGATGACGATAAGGCCGAAGACATCGTCGCCATTGATGTTCGTGGCAAATCCTCTGTCGCAGACACCTTGATCGTCGCGAGCGGGCGCTCGCAGCGGCACGTCGGCGCGCTCGCCGATCACCTGATGCGCAAGCTGAAGGATGCGGGCGCTGAGGGCGTGAAGGTCGAAGGCATGCCAAGCTGCGATTGGGTGCTGCTCGATGCGGGGGACGTGATCGTCCATCTGTTCAAGCCGGACGTGCGCGCTTTCTACAACATCGAGAAAATCTGGACGCCGGCGCCCGCGCTCGCGTCGTAACAGGTGCGCATCCTGATCGCCGCCGTCGCCCGCAAGCGCGCGGGCCCTGAAGACGCGCTGGCGCAAGACTATATCGCGCGCGCCAACGCAAGCGGCCGCGCGCTCGGCTTTCAAGCGATCGATCTGATCGACGTCCAAGGCAAGCCGCCCGGCGATCCGCGCGCCGAAGCAACCGCGCTCTGGCGCGCCACGCCCGACAATTCCAAGCGCATCTTGCTCGACGAACGCGGCAAGGAATGGTCCTCCCGCGAACTCGCGCAAAACCTCGCGCGCTGGCGCGACGATGGCGTGCCGTGCACGACGTTCTGGATCGGCGGGCCCGACGGGGCTTCACAAACGCTTAAGGATCAGGCCGACGAAAAGCTGGCTTTTGGGCGACAGACCTGGCCGCATCTGCTCGTGCGCGCGATGATTTCCGAACAGGTTTACCGGGCTCTCACCATTTTGAGCGGTAATCCCTATCATCGGGATTAGCGCGTCTTCTTGAGCCGGCCGGCGCGCGCATCCCGCCCGTAAACTTTCCCAGAATGGGACAATGGTGGCGGTCATGGCGCATCGCGCAGCACGCGCGCTCGCCCTTCTCGCGTGTGCGATGGGGGCGCTCCCTCCGTTGACGCTTGACGCGTCAGCGCAGCCGCGCGCGCAACGCCCCACGCTTACCCAACTCGAACGCAACCGCGCCGAAGCCGCCGCTGAAGCACAGCGCCTGGAGCGCGACGCGCGCGCCGCGCAAACACGTATCCGCGAACTGGGCGCGCAGCTCGCCGAAGCGGGCCGCCGCCGCACCGAAGCGGAAGCCGCCGCCGCCGAAGCGGAAGCGCGCCTTGCCGCGCTCAAACTTCAGTTGGACGAAGACGGGGCCGTTTACGCCCGTGACCGCGAAACGCTGGAAGATCTGCTCATTACCGCAGCTTTCGCGGAACGCCGTGGCGGGCGCGCCGCCGTGAGGGCCCGCATGTTCGCGCAAGCCGCCGCGCCCTCCGTGACGCGCCGCCTCGACCAGCGCGGCCGCGCCATCGCCGATGCGCGCATGCTCGCGGGCGAGATCGAGGGTGAGCAAATGCGCCTCGCCGGGGCGCAAATCGCGATCGAAGCCGAGCGCAATGCGACGGTGACGCTGATCTCCCAGCAGCGCGCGCTGCGCGCCACGCTCACCGCCAACGCCGCCGAAGCCCAGCGCCGCGCGCAGCGCTTTGCGCGCGAGGCCCGTAACCTGCGGGACCTGACCAACCGCGCCACCGCTTCCGCGCCCCGCCCATCGGCTCCGCGCAGCGCCGTTCTGCCCACCAATTGGGTCGCGCCCGCCAGCGGCCGGATCGTCCGGGCCTACGGATCGCGCGAGGGCGCGGCCGCGGCCGCGCAAGGCGCGACTTTGCGCACGCGGGCTGGCGCCCAGGTCGTTGCGCCGGCAGCCGGTGAAGTCGCCTACGCCGGCGCCTTCCGCGGGTACGGAAACGTGTTGATCCTGAACGTCGCCGGTGGTTACGCTCTTGTCCTGACCGGGATGGAAGACTTGCGCGCCCGCGCGGGCGACACAGTGAGCGCAGGCCAGCCGATCGGTGACATGTCCGCTGCAACTGCGGCCGGCTCTGACACACCGGCGCCAGAGTTGTATGTGGAAGTCAGACGCGACGGGCGACCCGTCGATCCGGGACGGTGGCTGGCCGCTCGCGGGATTACGGTCGCGCAGGCCAATTGAGGTTGGCGGACTAAGTTGGGCGGCTCCGGTTCGGGGCCGAATCGGGCGAAGAGCCTTCATTGTTGAGTGCGCGCGCCGGTGGCGCGGCTGGGAGTGACTGGATGCGCTGGGCGTGGGTTGCGGCACCTGTGTTTGG
>CAZXNY010000171.1:0-6304 GCA_964642205.1 uncultured Caulobacteraceae bacterium | reverse complement strand
CCGCGCGTGCTGCGTCCGCGCGCAAGCGTTCGACCGCCTTTGCGGGCGTCATGCCGGTCTCTTCGTGAAAGGCGCGCGCGAAGTTGCGTTCGCTCATACATGCGCGCTTTGCGAGGTCTTCAACGCTGAGCGGCGCTGCGAGGTTTGCGCGAATATGATCGAGCAAGTCCGCGAAGCGTCCGTTCGGGCGCTCCATGTCGAGCAGCGCGGAGAATTGCGACTGCCCGCCAGGACGGCGGCGATAGACGACGAGCTGTTGCGCAACTTTGCGTGCGATGTCTTCGCCCAAATCGTCCGCGACAAGTGCAAGCGAAAGATCGATGCCCGCGGTGATGCCGGCGGACGTCCAGATGTTGTCGCACTGCACGAAAATGCGGTCTGGCTGCAGATTCACGTGTGGAAAGCGGCGCGCGAAATCGTCCGTGCGGCTCCAATGCGTTGTCGCTTCTTTGCCATCGAGCAAACCCGCTTGCGCGAGAATGTAGGCGCCCGAACACACGCTCGCGACGCGGCGCGCTTTCTGCGCGCACGCGCGCACGTGGCGGATGACTCGCGGATCGAGCGCGGCCGGACGCGTGCCGTCTCCGCCCGCAACGATGAGCGTGTCGATCTTATCTATGCGCGCGAACCCTTCGGCGTGCATCGTCGCGCCCGATGAGCTCGCGACCGCGCCCGGTTCGGCCGCGGTGATGCGCAGCGCGTACGCGCCGGGCTTGAAGCGGCCCCCAATCTCAAACGCCGAAATCGGCCCGGCTGCGTCGAGCAGCTGAAAATCTGGGAAGAGCAGAAACTCGATCAGGCGTGGCATCGCGCGGTGGCCGTGGCGGAAAAGGAGGGATAAACGTCATTTCCGCCATAGGCGCTTTGCGCCAAGATGTCCACGCCCGCCGCTCATCAGGAGAACCGAGATGGCCGAAAAATTTCCAATCGTGTTCGCGCTCTATCCGCGTGTGACGCAGCTCGATTTCACCGGACCGTATGAAGTTTTCGCGCGGCTGCCGGGCGCCGAGTGCATCATGGCGTCCGCGACGGGGGAGGATGTCGTCGCCGATGGCGGTCTCACCTTTACCAACGTGAAAAAGCTCGCCGACATCGAAAGCTGCGCGCTGATCTGCGTGCCCGGCGGCTTCGGCACAGTCGCCGCGATGGGCGACGCGGAATTCGTGCGCCAAGTGAAGCGGCTATCCGATAGCGCAAAGTACGTGACGTCGGTCTGCACCGGATCGCTACTGCTTGGCGCGGCGGGGCTTCTGCAAGGCAAGCGCGCCGCGTGCCATTGGGCGTGGCGCGATCAGCTTTCATTGTTTGGCGCAACGCCCGATCCCGCGCGCGTTGTCCGGGATGGCAACATCATCACGGGCGGCGGCGTAACGGCCGGCATCGACATGGCGCTGACCGTGATGGCCGAGATCGCGGGCGATGATTACGCCCAGACCGTCCAACTCGCGATGGAATATGCGCCGGCGCCGCCGTTCGACAGCGGCCGGCCAGAGCGTGCGCCCGCGCACATCGTCGCGAATGCGCAACAGCGGCTGAATGGGATGCGTGACGAACGAGACGCCGCCGCAGCCAAAGCCGCAGCGGCGCTCGCCAGCTAAAGTTAGATGTTGATGTCCGGATCCTGCGCGGCGGAACGCTCTTCCGCCGTGTAGCCTTCGCGATCGCCTTTGGCGTAGCGGGCTTGCAAAGCCGCGCTCGCTTTCATCGCGTTGCGCATGGAAGCCTTCTTGGAGCTGAGGCTGTAGCCCATCGCCTGGCCGATGGTCTCGGCGTCCTTGAAGGACTCAAGATCGGCGCCGATGAAGAGGATGAGCCAGCCTTGCGCGCGGCGCTCGTCCAGGAGTTTGCGCACGTCCGCCGCGCGGAACTCCTTGCTCGCGTTCTCCATACCGTCGGTGAGGATCACGAGGCTCACCGTTTCGCCATCGCGCTTAGGCTGAAGATCGGCCCGGCGCACTGCGTGCCAAATCGCGTCGAACAACGGCGTCATCGCGCGCGGTTGGTAGTCGCGGCGCGAAAGTTCAGGAAAATCCGAGACGTGCACATTTTCGCGCACGACATCGAGGCTCTCGGAATCGAAGGTGGTGAGTGTGAGGCGGGCGTCGACGTCTTTGGAGACGCGAAGGCCATTCACGTATTCATTGAAGGCGTCGATGGTCGTGTCTTGGCAGGACTGCATCGAGCCCGAACGGTCGAGGAGAAGATGGACGGCGAGGGGGGATTTACTCAAATGGGGCGCCTTTCATTCGTCCGTCCGCACTAGAGCGAACGGAAGAGCGCCAAGTGGGGAGGCGCGCGCACGCCTGCAAGGGCGCTTCGCGCGAAACGCAAACTACACAGCAGTTGGCGGTAAGCGGCGGCGTTAGAGCGCGTCGAGCCCAACATCCAGCGCGGGCGCCGAGTGCGTGAGCGCGCCGACGGAGATCATGTCGACGCCGGTTTCCGCGATGGCGCGCACGGTTTGCAGGTTCACGCCGCCCGATGCTTCGAGGATCGCGCGGCCCTTGCCGAGGCGCACGGCGGCGGCGAGGTCCTTCAGCGAGAAATTGTCCAACAGGATCGCGTGCGGCGCAAAGGGCAGCGCCTCTTCGAGCTGCGCGAGCGAATCCACTTCGACTTCGATCACCATCATGTGCCCAAGCGAGGCTTGCGCGCGCTGCAGCGCGATCGACACGGAGCCTGCGGCGGCGATGTGGTTGTCCTTGATGAGGATGGCGTCGTCGAGCCCGTAGCGGTGCGGGCGCGCGCCGCCGAGCACGACGGCGCGCTTCTCAAGCGCGCGCAGGCCGGGTGTCGTTTTGCGTGTCGCGGCGATCTCGGCGCCTGTGCCCGCAACGGCGTCGACATAGGTTCGTGTGAGCGTGGCGACGCCGGAAAGGCGGCCGATGAAGTTCAGCATCGTGCGTTCGGCGGTGAGGATCGAGCGCGCGAGCCCTTCGATCTCCAGCACCGTGCCGCCTTTCTCGACGCGCGAGCCATCGCCGATGCGCCCGTCGATCGCCATGTCGGGATCAACGAACCACGCCGAGAGGCCAGCCGCGTCGAGCCCAGCGATCACGCCGCTTTCTCGCGCGCGCACCGCGAAGCGCCCACGCGCATCCGGCGCGATCACGGCGTCGCTCGTAACGTCGCCGGCACGGCCAAGGTCTTCGGCCAGCGCGAGGCGCACGATCGGTTCGATCACGAGGTCAGGCAGGGGCGGCAGCATGTGTGGTCTCTTTGAGGAAGGTGCGGCGCGGTTCGTGTTCGGCGGGAAAGTCGCTGCGATAATGGCCGCCGCGGCTTTCCTCGCGCGCAAGTGCGGCGGAGGCAATCAGGCGCGCGGTGAGAAGCTCGTTGGCTTCGCCGTGCGCGGCGCTGAGCTTGTCGGTCTCATGCAGCGCGCGCATCAGGCCGTGTGCGTCGCGGTCGACGCCAACGTCGTTTTGCATCGTCGCGCGCAACGCCGCGCGTGCTTCGGCCGGAAGCGGGGGCGGCGCAGCTGGTGTTTGGTGCGGCGCATCGGCAGGCGTCGCCGTGTCCCGAAGGCGCGTTGCGATGCGATCGGCGAACACGACGGCTTCGAGCAGTGAGTTGGAGGCGAGCCGGTTGGCGCCATGTGCGCCAGTCGAGGCGCACTCGCCGACGACGGAGAGGCCGTCCAGCGTCGCGCGGCCCCAGAGGTCACTCACAACGCCGCCCATGTGATAATGCGCGGCGGGTGCGACGGGAATCAGCGCGATGCGCGGATCGACGCCCGCTTCCATGCACGCGCCGAACACGGTCGGGAAATGCTGCGGGAAATGCGCGCCGACAGCCTCGCGCGCATCGAGGAAGGCGCCGCGCGCGTAGATGCGTTCGCGATGGATGGCGCGCGCGACGACGTCGCGGGGCGCGAGTTCGCCAGCGGGGTGGTAGCGTTCCATGAACGCCTTGCCGTTGGCGTTGACGAGCTTGGCGCCCTCGCCGCGCAGCGCTTCCGTCGCGAGTGGGGCGGGATCGCGGCCAACGTCGATCGCGGTCGGGTGAAACTGCACGAATTCCGGATCGGCGATCAGCGCGCCGGCGCGTGCGGCCATCGCAACGCCGCCGCCAACCGCTTCCTTCGGATTGGTCGTAACGGCGTAGAGCCCGCCCGAGCCGCCGGTCGCGAGGACGATCTCCGCGCCGGTGATCAGCTCAACGCCGCCGCCCGGCGTGCGGCACAATACGCCACGCACGCGCCCTTGTGCGTCTTGCGCGAGCGCGACCGCGTCCATGCCTTCGGCCACATTGATGTGGCTCGCGACACCGACGGCGGCGATCAACGAGTCCATGATCGCGCGGCCGGCGAGATCGCCCGAGACGCGCGCAACGCGCGGTCGCGAATGCGCGGCTTCAAGCGAAAGCGCGAGCGCGCCGTCTTCGCTACGGTCGAACGGCACGCCGAGTGCGATGAGATCGAGCACGCGCGCCGGGCCTTCGGTCGCGATCAAATGAGCGACGACGGGATCGACGAGACCCGCGCCCGCTTCGATCGTGTCCTTGGCGTGGAGATCGGGATTGTCGTCCGGCGCCAGTGCGGCGGCGAGGCCGCCTTGCGCCCACGCGCTCGAACTCGCTTGCCCGAGCGGCGCGCGCGAGAGCACGAGCGCACGGCGCGGCGCGAGCTTGAGCGCCAGGAACAGCCCGGCGAGCCCGGCGCCGACGATGATGACGGGTTGATCGGTCACGACGTGTAAGCGTCGCCGTCGCGCCGCCACGAGGCGTTGGCGATCCAGCCGGAGATCAGCCGTCCCTCCATCAGCGTGTTGCTGTGCACGGTGAGGTGAAAATTATCCGGCAGATATTCGTAGCCGGCGGGCGCCTCGTTGAGGCGGCAATCCACGAAAAATTGTCCGCCCGCCAAATAACGCCCGGTGCACGTCTGCTCCGTGCGGACCTCATCGCGATGTTCGCGCTCGCAACGCTGCACGGCTTCCATGCGCACGTCGTATTCACCACGCCGGCTCGTCGCGCGCAATTGCGCGCGGCCGCTGATGACGCAGCCCCAGCTTGGCTCGGGCGCGGTTTCGAAGCCCCACACGCCGGCAAGGTTTGGCGGCATCGGCTGGCGTGGCGGCGTGCGCGGCTGCGCCAACGCGGGCGACGCAAACAGAAGCAGAGCGAGGAGCGCGTTAGCCAGCGCGCGCATCGTCTTCGCTCCGCGGTTCGAGCTGCTGGTAGTGCAGGAACGCAATCACATCGTCGAGAAATTCGGGGCGCTCGACGAGGAAGCCGTGGCCGCCGCGATAGAAGCGGAGCGTCGCGTTCGGGATACGCGCGGCGAGGCGGCGCGAGTTTTCGGCTGGCGCGAGGAGATCGAACGCGCCTGCCGCCACGAACGTCGGATGTGTGAGGTGCGCTAGCCCCTCCCACGCATCGTGCCCGCGCCGCGCTTCGAGCTGGCGTTGCAGGCCGCCCGCGCCTTCGGGATCGGCGGCGCGGCGCGCTTCACCCGCGCGCATCAGGTCCATCTGCGCCTTGAGGCCGGGCGAGGGGTTCTCGAACCGCGCTTCGTTGAGGCGCGCATCGAGCAACAATTGCTTGCGGATGCGCTCTTCCATCGGCAGCGCGTGCAACTCGTGCAGCGGATAGCTCGAGCCGCCTTCGCCGCCGGGTGAAGTCGCGCTGAGCACGAGACGGTCGACATATTGCGGATGCCGGATCGCGACGTGTTGCGCGACCATGCCGCCGAACGAATAGCCGATCACATGTGCGCTCGGCCAACCGATCGCGTCGAGTAGCGCGACGGCGTCATCGGCGTAGTCCGCCATCGTCGCCGGCGTCTCGGGTTTGTCGCTGCGCCCGAGGCCGCGCTGATCGTAGACGACGAGATCGAACGCTTTGCCGAGCGGCGTCTCTAGGATCGATGGCGGGTTGCGCAGGTCTTGGCCCGTGCCGCTGATCCAGAGCACGCGTTCGCCCGCGCCGGCGCGTTCGGCGTAGAGCGTGATGCGGGAGGTGGGGACGCGGGGCACTCAGTGCGCCCCGCGCCGGTTCACATCAGATGATCTCGACATCGGCCGCCGCCAGTCCGGTCTGGAAGTCGAGCGGCTTGTCCGTTTTCGGGAGCGCGAGCATGGCGTCGATCGCGGCTTTGGCGCGCACGCGCACGTCTTCCGGGATCGTCACTTCGTGCTTCATCTCCACGAGCGCATCGTAGATCGCCTCGAGCGTGATGCGCTTCATGTGCGGGCAGAGATTGCACGGGCGAACGAACTCGGTCGCGGGCGCAGCGGCCGCCACGTTGTCGCTCATCGAGCACTCGGTGAGGAGCACGACTTTGCGCGGGTTGTTCTTGACG
>CAZXNY010000170.1:0-6386 GCA_964642205.1 uncultured Caulobacteraceae bacterium | reverse complement strand
GGGCCCGAACGGCGAACGCGCAGCGCTCGCGCTGAAACGCGGCACGCTCGATCTCACGCTCTCGGTCCCGCGCCCGCCCAACGTACAAACCCCGCATGCGCAGGACGAACTCTACGTCGTGATCCGCGGCCGCGGCGTGCTGGTGGCAGGCGGCGCGCGCACGCCCTTCGGCCCGGGCGACGTGCTCTTCGTCGCCGCCGGGCAAGAGCACCACTACGCCGACTTTTCCGACGACACCGCGCTCTGGCGCATCTTCTACGGCCGCAATGGCGGCGAAATCCCCGCCGCTTGACGGCCCTAGCGGAAGCGCGCTCACCTTCGCGTCAACCAGATAAAACAAGGGAGACGGCCATGACGCTGCGCACGCCGCTTTGCGATCTTCTGAACATCGAGCACCCGATCCTGCTCGCCGGCATGGGCGGGGTCTCCTACGCCGAACTCGCGGCCGCCGTGTCGAACGCGGGCGGCTATGGCGTGCTTGGCATGGCCGGCACGCAGCCGGAATTCATCCGCACGCAAATGCGCCGCGTGAAAGAGCTCACCAAGAAACCGTTCGGCGTCGATCTCCTCGCGGCTTCGCCTGAGAGCCTCACAGCGAGCGTAGACATCATCATCGAAGAAGGCGCCTCGAGCTTCGTCGCCGGTCTCGGCGTGCCGATGCCGATCATGGAAAAGCTCAAGAAGGCCGGCCTCAAAGTCATGGTCGTGTGCGGGGCGGTGAAGCACGCGGTGAAGGCCGAGCAAGCGGGCTGCGACGCGGTGATCTGCCAAGGCGGCGAAGGCGGCGGGCACACCGGGCTCGTCGGCACCATGCCGCTGATTGCACAGGCCGTCGAAGCCGTGAAAATCCCCGTCGTCGGCGCCGGCGGCATCTATGACGGGCGTGGGCTTGCCGCAGCGCTCGCGCTCGGCGCCCAAGGCGTCTGGATGGGCACGCGCTTCATCGCGAGCGACGAAGCGCACTCAGCGCAGATGTACCGGGACACGATTGTGGAGGCGACGGATGAATCCACGATCCGCACGCGCTGCTATTCGGGCAAGCCGATGCGCGTGCAGAAAAACCCCTACGTCGACGATTGGGAAACGCGCCCGCAGGACATTCAGCCGTTCCCGCAGCAAGCGATGCTCTCGAGCCGCGCCGGCGTGATGGGCGGCATCGGCGGCCAAATGGAAGGCCTCGACGCCGACAAATCCTGCTTCGCCATGGGCCAATCGGCCGGCGGCGTGCGCGACGTGCTGCCCGCAGGCGAAATCGTGAAGCGCATCCTGAAGGAAGCCGAAGCCAGCATCGAGCGCATCGGCAAGCTGCGCGCGAAGGAGACGGCCTAGGAGTCGCCGCGTAGTTGCTGGGAGAAGCTTCGGCGCGCGCCCTGGCCATCGAGCCAAACGCCGAAGAACGCGCGTCGCAAGCCCGGCCATTCGATCGCGCACAACTCGCGCTCGTTCTTGAAGAAGCGCGCCGTATCCGCGCCCGTGCTCACGCCTGTGATGCGATCGCCCGCGCGGACGTCCGCGAAACATGCATCGAAGCGCTCCTCGAGCGGCGCGAGCGCTGCGCGCGAAACACCCTGTCGTCGCGCAATCTCTTCGACCGAGCGCCGCGCCAGCGACTCGCCTGAGATCGCACGGCGATAAGTCAGCGAAAGCGCGAACGAGCGGTCCCACGAGAAGTCGCCCGCTACGGCCCAGAGCTCAGCGTCGAACACTGGCAGCGTAAGCACCTGGAACCGAGCTGCGCCGACACGCTCCGCGCCGGGCAGCATCCGCGCGACCTCGCTTGGCCGCGCTGTTGCCGGCGGCGCCGTTAGCACCGCGCCAATCATGACAAACATCGCAAACAAACGCCGCATCACGACCTCCGTAAAAGGTACGCGTGCTGCGTGGATCCGGATCATCCCACGCGCAGCTGGGAGGCGGCGCATGCCGTGGAATAGCTACGCCTCGCCCTCCAAGAGCTGCGTCATCAGCGGCTCGATCAGCGCCGTGAGCGTTGCGGGGTCGGCCTTCGCGAGCGCTTTGAGGCCGATCATCTGGCGCATCATCTGGAAGCCCGCGACGAAGGCGAGAGCGATCGCCGCACGCTCGGCCGCGTCCGGCCCATCGAGTGCGTCGGTGAGGTTCCGATGGTGATGCTTCTCGATCTCCTTGCGCGAAATCTCCGCCGCCCGCGCGCTCGAACCGGTTGAGCGCAGCAAAATTTCGAACCCGTCGAGCGGCGGCGCGCCGGGCTTGGTGAGCCCAACCAGCGCCTCCGTAAACGTCTTGCCGAAATCAGCGGACTTGAGATTTTCTTTCGTGAGGATCACGGGCGCCGCCATCGTCGCCGCAACCGCTTCGGCGAACAGCTGCTCCTTCGAACCGAAATAGCGGTTCACCAGCATCGCCGTGACGCCTGCGCCAGCCGCGATCTCCCGCACGCCCGCGCCATCATAACCAAGCGCCGCGAACGCCTTGCGCGCAGACGCCAGAATCGCCGCGCGTGTGGCTGCGGCGTCCCGCTTGCGCGCCGCAGCCGGCTTGGCCGCTCCAACGGCTGCTGATTTCCTCATAGCAGCACTGTAACTCTACACCTGTAGACTTGCAAGCCACGATGGTCTACGACCGTAGACTTGAGCTCACGGAGGTGGCCATGACCGAGACAGTTTTGCTCACCGGCGCGACCGGCTTTGTGGGCGGCTGGTGCGCCGCGCTCCTGCTCAATCAGGGCTTCGCTGTGCGCGCCGCCGTGCGCAACCCGGCGAAGATGGACGCAACCCGCGCCGCCATCGCCCGCGCCGCGCCGGACACGGACCGCCTCTCCTTCGTCGCCGCCGATCTCACGAGCGACGCAAACTGGGAAGCCTGCGCCGAAGACTGCACGTACGTGATGCACGTCGCCTCGCCGCTTGGCGGCGCCCCAACGAAAGACCCGAACGATCTCATCGGTCCGGCGCGTGATGGCACATTGCGCGTGCTGCGCGCCGCCACCGCCGCAGCTGTGAAGCGCGTCGTGATGACGTCCGCTTGCGCCGCCGCCTATCCGGGCGACGTCGGCGGGCGCCCAACGGATGAAACCGTCTGGACCGATCCAGCCGTGCACAAGAACGACTTCTACCGCCTCTCCAAGACCCTAGCCGAACGCGCGGCGTGGGACTTCATGGCCACGCAGCCGCAAACCGAATTCGCGACAATCCTACCCGGCGCGGTGTTCGGCCCGCTGCTCAATCCCGAAACGCTCGGCTCGGTGCAAATCATCAAGCGCTTGATCGAAGGCCAAATGCCCGGGCTGCCGCGCATCGGCCTATGCATCACCGATGTGCGCGATCTCGCCGAAACCCATGTGCGCGCGCTGACCAATCCGCAAGCGGCGGGCGAACGCTTCATCGTCGCCGGCGAGTTTCTGTGGCTGCACGAAGCCGCTCAAGTGCTGCGCGAAGAACTCGGCCCGCGCGGCGACAAGGTGCCTACGAACAAGATCCCCGACCTCGCCATCAAAGCCGCCGCAACGGTCAATCCCGCCATGCGCGCCCTCGCGCCGCTGGTCGGGCGCAACAACAGCTATTCGAGCGCGAAGGCCGCGCGCGTCCTCGGCGTCAAACTCCGCACGCCGCGCGAGACGCTGCGCGACACCGCCGAGTACCTGCTCGCAAGCGCCGCGTAATTCCAAGGCCATCGGCGAAACATCGGCGAAGCATCAGGGCGCGGTCCTGTCGCGGCGGCGGCGGCGGGCGTCTCTTGGGGCGGTCAGGCGCGCTTCAGCGCCGGCCAACCCGGAGACTCGCCATGTTTCGCCAACCCCCAAGCCTCGCCCAGAGCCTGATGTTGCTCGCGCTCGCGTTGGCCTGCACCTACGCGCCGCCCGCCGCAGCCGCCGAGCCGCCCGCCGCGCGCATCGTCCACGCCGATCTCGACCTCGAGACCGAAGCGGGCGCGCGCACGTTCGTGCGCCGCGTCGAGCGCGCCGCGCGCTTTGTATGCGACGCCGATCCGAACGCGCCCATCGAGTTTCAGCGTCGCGAAATGCGCGCGGCATGCCGCGCCAATGTGCGCGCACAAGCGCTCGCGCGCGTGGATGCGCCGCTGGTGGCGGCGCGCCTTGGCCCCGCCGCCCGGACATACGCCGCCTATACCGGGAACTAGCGAGGGGATCCCTCCCTGACGCTAGCAACCTTGGCGCCTGCTTCGAGCCGAAGCGGGCGCCTCTTTGCTTAGATGCGGATCGTTCCTTCGCTCACCGGCACGGCGTGTCCGCCAATGCGCGTTTCCTTCAGCGCGCCGCCATCGAGATCGACGGTGAGCGCAATCAGCGAGGGCCGCCCCATCTCGACGCCTTGTTCGATCGGCAGCTTGTGCACGCCCGCAGCCAAATCCTCGAACCGCGCGACAACGCCCGCGAACGCCGCCGCCGCGCTCCCCGTCGCTGGGTCTTCGCCGATGCCAATCTCAGGCGCGAACATGCGGGCGCGGTACGCATGCTCCGAGTCCTCAGGCAAGCGCGCGTAGAAGAACACGCCATGTGCGCCGAATTGCGAAAGGTCGCTGCGCGGCGAGATGCGCTTCAGCGCATCGAGCGACGCAAGCGGCACGAACGCGAACGGCACGCCAGCGGAATGGATCGTCGGGACATGCCGGCCGAACCCAATCTCGGACACATCGAGCCCGAGCGCCTTCGCTATGAGAGCGTCGCTCGCCGCGGCGCCGGCTTCTTCCGAGAGCTTTGGCGCCACGAACTCCGCGAACCCCGGCTTGCCCGCCGAGCGCGTCACCGCACAGCGCACCAAGCCGATCTTCTCTTCCAGCATGATTAGCGCATCGAGGTCGGCGTCGCCCGCGAAGCGATGCTCGGCGAGATACACCGCCGTTCCAACCGTTGGGTGCCCCGCGAAAGGCAGCTCGCTCCCCGGCGTGAAGATGCGGATGTTCGCAGTGTGCGCGTTGTTCGTTGGGTGGCGCACGAACACCGTCTCGGAGAGGTTGAACTCCGCCGCCACGGCCTGCATCTGCGCATCGCCCAGCCCATCGGCGTCACGCACGATGGCCAGCGGATTACCCGCGTAGCGCGTGTCGGTGAACACATCATAGGTGACGAAAGGCAGGGTGGGCATGGGGCGCCTCTTACGCGCCGTTTGCCCCCAGCGCTAGGCGTGCGCGGCCGATCCTGCTTCAATCGCGGCCAATGGGAGAAATGGCATGGTCCGCTGGCTGGCGGCGCTCTTGGGCGCTGCGCTGATGTCGATGATGACGGAGCCCAGCGCGAGCGCGCAGCAGGCGCCCGTTGGCGTAGGGCGCGGCGAGCGCGTTTCCGGCCAGGCGTTCGCGACGCGCTCACCCGTGATCGCGCCGCACGGCGCGGCGGCGACGGCGCACCCATTGGCGACGCGCGTCGCCGTCGATGTGCTCCGCAGCGGCGGCAGCGCGATCGATGCGGCAATCGCCGCGAACGCGATGCTTGGCCTCGTCGAACCAACAGGCTCGGGCATCGGCGGCGACATCTTCGTGATCGTGTGGGATCCCCGCACGCAGCGGCTCTACGGCTACAACGGCTCGGGCCGCAGCCCGCAGGGTCTTTCGCTGCGCGAAATGCGCCGCGTCGCGCGCGCACGCGGAGACGCCGCCCACGTGCCCTCGTTTGGCGCGGCCTCTGTTAGCGTGCCGGGCGCCGTCGATGGCTGGTTCGCATTGCACGATCGCTTCGGCCGCAAGCCGATGGCCGAACTGCTCGCGCCCGCCATCCAATATGCCCGCGAAGGCGCGCCGATACCGCAAACCATCGCGATGTATTGGTCCAACAACCGCCGCCGTCTTGAAAGCGAGTTCGCGGCTGGCCGGCTCGAAGAAATCCAAAACGCGCGCGACACCTACTGGCGCGAAATCCCTGAACGACCCGCGCACGCGAACGTCGATCCCGTGCGCGACGCGGCGCTCGCGCGCGACCAAATCCGAGGCCGCCTACCGGACGGACACGGCCTCTTCGCCAATCCCGATCTCGCGCGCACCTATGAGCTGCTCGCGAGCGGCGGGCGCGATGCGTACTACCGCGGCCCGATCGCACGCACGATGGACGCCTACATGCGCCGCATCGGCGGCTGGCTGCGTTACGACGATTTCGCGCGCCACCAAGGCGAGTGGGTCGATCCGGTCTGCGCGCCCTATCGCGACACGCAAGTGTGCGAGTTGCCGCCGAACTCGCAAGGCGTCGTCGCGCTGCAAACGCTGCGCATCCTCGAAGGCTTCAACCTCCGTGAGATGGGCTTTCTCTCGGCGGATTCGCTGCACACGCAGATCGAAGCGACGCGCCTCGCCTTCGCCGATCGCGCGCGCTTCGGCGGCGATCCCGCGTTCACGCAGTTCGATGTGAACCGCTTGCTGACCGACGAGTACACAGCGGAGCGCCGCGCCATGATCCG
>CAZXNY010000169.1:0-6412 GCA_964642205.1 uncultured Caulobacteraceae bacterium | reverse complement strand
TGTAATCGTCGTTCAGCAGCAGAACCCGGAAGAGCGACGGCTTTTTGGTACGCCTACGGGTTTTGGTGACGATGCTGGCATCGCCGCCCTTTCCGTCCCCGTCATCGTCCCATTGCTCGTCGGACATGGGCTCTCTCGTGAGAGGAGCGCCACGTAGCGCCCCCGCTATGCGATTAATCTATGGACTCGGGCGCAGGATGGAAGACCTTGACAGCCGCTCCTGCGCACAACGCGGCGCGCGCGCCTAAGCTCCAGGCGCCGCGCGTTTTTCCGAGTCGCGCGAAATTCCTGAACTGGCGTCACGATTGAGGCCGCATCGCCTGTGCAGCGCACGCAGATGGGCGCCCAAGCGTAAAACGGCAAGTGCGGCGCGAAACGAGCGAACGAGTCGCCAAAGGAAACGGGCCCGGCGTTTCCGCCGAGCCCGCGCCCTTTTCGCCCCGCCGGCGAGCTTCGTTCGCCCGCCGTGTTCGGTGTCGCGTCGCTTAGCGCGCCGCGGACGTTTGGATTAGATGACCAACCGCCGTCATGCGCTCGTTGAGCGGCGCGACGGCTTCCTTGGTGACGCCCTGCATCAGTTCGGAGATCGAGGTCAGTTCGGCGACGTAAGCATCGAACGAGCTGCGGGCATAGGCCGTTTGCTTTTCGACAAATTCCTGGACGCTCTTGGAGGTCATGAGCGACTTGGTGGCCGCCATATGGTTTTCCATCGCGGCCTTCGAGAAGGCGACGGCGCGGGCCGAGATGGTCTCGACGCCCTTTTGCGCGGCGGTCGCGGAGGCCACCCAGGCCTCCATGTTCTCTTTGCCAAAGGCGCTGACTTCAGACATCGCGGCGAGGCTGCGGTCGATGTTTTCGCGAACCGCTTCGCTGGACGCGGCGCTGACTTGTTCGAACGTGGTCGCGGCGGCTTTGGCGGCGCCGTTGGTCTTGGTGGCCATGATCATCTCTCCGGTGCGCGGGGCGTGCCCGCTTTTATGGGTTCCGTTCTCGGAATCAGCCCTCTGGGGCGTCACGGCCTGTTTTTCATGCTGCAGGTGCGAAGTCAACAATTTTTTGCTGCACCGCAACATTGGGGCGGTTCCGCCTAGTTCCGTGGCGCTCATGGCCGTTTCGGATGCGGATTGGGTGTGTCCCCGGCGCCATACAGCGGGCGCTGCAACACTCGCTTAACCGACGCTGACGACTCTGTAAGCTGCACGGCATGTCGTTTGCCTGAAAAACTCCGTCTTTGTGTGGGAACGGATTGAAATGACGCGATCGAGCCAGGGCACGACGAGCCGAGCCCTTATCCTTGCTGGCGCCGCCCTCCTGTCGATGGGCGCAGCGCCGCTCGCCCATGCCCAGGATCGGTACTCCGCCATCGTGATCGATGCGCGGACCAACGAGGTCCTGCATGCCGATCAGGCAGACGAGGCCCGCTTCCCGGCCTCGCTGACCAAGATGATGACCCTCTATATGCTTTTCGAGGCGATGGACCGGGGTCAGATCTCTGCCGACGACACGCTCACGGCATCGCGCTTCGCAGCGGCCCAGCCGCCGTCGCGACTTGGGGTGCGCCGCGGCAATACGCTGACGGTCGACCAAGCTATCCGGGCCCTCTGCGTCCAGTCCGCAAACGACGTGGCGGTCATGATCGCCGAGCGCCTCGGCGGCACCGAAGGCCGGTTCGCCGCCCGTATGACGGCTCGCGCCCGCGAATTGGGCATGACGAACACCAATTTCGCCAACGCCAGCGGCCTGCCGAACCCCCTTCAGCGCTCGAGCGCCCGGGACATGGCGGTGCTCTCTCAGGCGCTGTGGCGCGACTTCCCTGAGCACTACCACTATTTCCAAACGCCGAGCTTCAGCTGGCATAACCGCTACGGCCGCAGCCACAACCGCCTGATTGGCCAGGTTGACGGCGTCGATGGCATCAAGACCGGCTATACGCGCGCCTCGGGCTTCAACCTCGCGTCGTCCGCCGAACGCGGCGGCCAGCGCGTGATCGCAGTCGTCATGGGCGGCGAAACCGCTGCCGCGCGCGACGCCCAGGTCGCTTACCTGCTCGAAGGCGCGTTCGAAGAATACAGCCGCCGCCGTTCCCTCCAGCCGGGCGCGGCGACCTATGTCGGCCTGCCGGTCAACCGAGTTGACGTCCAGCTCGGCGGTCAGGGCACGGTCACGACCGTGACGCAGACCTTCGGCCCGAATGGCGCGCCGCTCCGGGGCGCCCTGTCCCTCGATGGAACGTCGTCTCAGGGCGACAATGGCGAGGACGTGGGCGAGACCGGCGCCGAGTAAGCCGCGCCGGCCTTCCCGCTCAGCGCTTCAGAAGTACGTCACGGGCGGCATTAAGCCGGGCGGCTTCCTGTGCGGAGCCGCCGCGGTCCGGGTGCGCCCTTGCTATGCGCGCGCGGTACGCGGCGCGGATTTCATCAGGACCCGCGCCAGGGCCGACGCCCAAGACGCGGCGTGCTTCGGCCTCCGCCATCGGCATGCGGGCGGCTGACGCCGGCGTAGGCGCTGTCCAGAACCAGACGACCGCGGCCGCGAGCGCGAGCCCCATGGCGAGCGCGACCTGACCGCGAAGCATCAAGAACAAAGCCACGCCCCCCAAAACGATCGATCCGGCGTGCCGCAGAATCGCGGCGCGGCGCGCGCCGAGAACGCGCACCAGCCAGAGCAAGCCGAAGACAGCGGCGACAGCGAGGAGCGCATAAGTGACCACGCCCGCGGCTCTAGAATCGCAGCTGCTCTCCGTCGAGCCCCGGCAGTTTCAGCGTGATGAAGAGGTCGCGCAATTCCTGCCGCGCAGCGAGGTGGCTCATGCGCAGATCGCCGTCTGCCTTTTCGGCGTCGAGATCTAGCAGCGTCAGGCCTTGCGGAAAGAGTTCCCGGAAGATCACGCGCTCGGAGAGACCAGGCGCCATCCGGAAGCCGATGCGCGTGGAGAGCGTCTTCAACGCTTCGCCGACGCGCTGCTTGTTCTTCGCCTCGATCTTGCTGGCGGAGGTGCGGTTGCGCATCACGATCCAGTCGATCGGCCGGCCCGCCGTGCGCGCCTTCAGCTTGCGGCTCTGCCAGACCATTTCGCTGTAGATGCTCGGGCGCACGACGCCGGTGTCCGGATCGATGCCGCCGAGCAGATCGAAGTCGATGAAGCTGTCATTGAGCGGCGTTATCAGCGTGTCGGCGTGCGCATGCGCAATGCGTGAGAGGTAGCTGTCGCCGCCCGGCGCATCGATCACGATGTAGTCGCACGTCTCGCCGAGCCGGCGAATCGCAGCGCGGAAGCCGTGTTCGTCTTCAAGTTCGGCGTCATCCAGAATGCGCGCCTTGCTTTCGTGGATCTCCAGCATTTGCGGAACAGGAAGCGAACCGCCTTTGATCGAAAGATAGCGCCCGCGATTCTCGACGTACCGCGCCAGCGAACGCTGCCGCACATCGAGATCGATCGCGCCGATCCGCCGGCCCATGCGCATCAGCGCAACAATCAGATGCATGGCGACGGTGGATTTGCCTGCGCCGCCCTTTTGGTTGCCGATCACGATGACATGCGCGCCGCGCACATCGCTCAACGTCGCCGGCGCCTCACGCACGAGGTCAAGCGTCATGCGCGCACCTCGCAAGGTGTGAACGGGCGCGCGAATCTGGACGCATTGCGTCGAAGCATGCGTTAGGTGTCGTTCATCCACGTAAACGGCGCGTTTAAGCGCTGCCCTGGAAATATTAAGCTTCTGTGATGCTCACCACGCGCCAAGCTCAACGAGTTGGCGGCGCAAGTCTTCTGGAAGCGCATCGGCGCCGCCAATCGAATCAAGATCGGCCGGCGCATCTTTCGGCGTGAGATAGCGCCATCCCTGAAATGCGCGGCGCGGCTGCGGCACGGTGCGTACAAGCTTCTTGTCGAGCCACAGGCCGCACCGGAGGCCGTGATCGTCGCGCACCTCGGCGATCTTCACGATCTTTTGCCGCACCAGCACGACGCCCTTGATCACCCAATAGAGCGAGCCGCCGTCGAGCACGTCATCGACGCGCTTGGGCCACATGCGTGTGCCGCACACCGGCATGCCGCGCTTCTTGATCTGGCCCTTCTGAAACGCCGTCAGATCGGCGACGCTGTCGGCGCCGACGCACAGTTTCACGATATTGAGGCTCATTCGGCCGCGACCGCCTCAGGTGCGGGTGTGGCGCTTGCGCGCCGCGCTTCCCACGCCTCCTTGATGCTGCGGCTGGTCTTACGCGAGCCGTCCGGGCTCCAGCCGGGCGGGCCAAACACGTAGCCGCCCACATCGCGCAGCGACTTGGCGCCGAGCACGTCGCGCCCAATCGAGATCCACTCCGCAAAAGCGATCCGTAGCGGGTTGAACGTTCCGAGGTTCGCGATCACGCCGTAGCGCGGCTTCTCGGCGTCCTCCTCCGGCACAAACGTGCCAAAGAGCCGATCCCATATGATCAGTACGCCCGCGTAATTGGCATCAAGGTAGCGCGCGTTGGTCGCGTGATGGACGCGATGATGCGAGGGCGTGTTGAGCACCCACTCGAGCGGGCCCATCCGCCCGATCGTCTCGGTGTGAATCCAGAACTGGTAGACGAGGCTGATACCCGAGAACAGGAACACCATCGTCGGCGGAAATCCGATGAACACCAGCGGCAACCAGAACACGAAGGTGAGCCCGAGATTGCCGGTCCACGTCTGCCGGAGCGCGGTCGATAAATTGTAGTGCTGCGATGAGTGATGAACGACGTGGCTTGCCCAGAAGAAACGCCGCTCATGGCTCACGCGGTGAAACCAATAATAGGCGAGGTCTTCCAGCAAGAAGCACGCGAGCATCGCCTGCCAGGTCCAGCCGATGTTGAACAAGCGGAACTGGTAGACGCCGTAATACGCGCCGAGCGCCATGAAACCGACGAAGAGGCCGACGATCGAATTGCCCAACCCCATCGAGAGGCTCGCGGCGGAATCGGCGGCGTTGTACTGGCCGCGCTTCGTCAGCCGCACATAGACCATCTCCGCGATCACCAGCAGCACGAACGCCGGCACCGCCATCTGCACCACGTTCGGCAAGTCGAACGGCGCGGCTGGTTCGCCCACATCCATCGCTTATCCTCCCCGCACACCGATCAGCCATTCCGGCGCCGGCGCTTCCAACCGCAACGTTAGGCCTGGAAAGCCTGCATCGGCAAACCGCGCCCGAACAACGCCTCGGCGCTGCGCGATACGCGCGTTCGCAAACGTGCGCACCGCGAGCCGGTCACCCATGCTGGCCACGACCGCCCAGCGCCCATCGGCAAGACGCGCAATGCCGCTGCGCCCATCCTGATCTAGCACGGCATCCGTAATGTTTGCGCCCGGCTCAGCCTCGGCAATGAGCGCGCGCAGGTGCGCCTCGTCGGTAAGCCGTGCGCGATCGCGGAACCCGAGCGCGAACGCAATGAGCACCATGAACGCAACTGCGGCGGCCGAGGCGAGCGGCGCGATGAGTTCGTTCATCCGAAGAACCCCATCAGCACGACGAACAGCGCAAAGAGCGTAAACACGAGCCCCGCGCACGCGACGAGCGCCAGCGTGCGCCACGTAGCAGACCACCAGCCGAGCTGATACGCGCCGTGCAAGTGGAAGAATGTGTGCGCGAGCGGCGCGCCGACCCAGGCCCAATCGAGCGCGCCATCCATCCACGGCGCAATCTGCGCAACGCGCCCGAGCGCGGCCATCGCCAGCGCGAACAAGCAGAGCGCGCTCAGCGCATAGAGCGTGAACACCGCGTGATCGTAGAAGGTGACGTTCTTCTTGAACAAGAAGAGCAGCGCGACGAACGGCAGCGAAATTGGCACGAGCAGAAACGCGAACTTATAAGCGGCCTGCTGCATCTTGTAGAAAAGCAGGTCCGGGTTTTCGAGCTTGTGGCGGATCGCGGCGTCGCGCGCCGGATCGCCCGTTTGGATCGCGAATTCCCCGCTCCGCGCGGCTTCGGACAGCACCGCGCCAACATCGCCGGAGGGCGCCTCTCCGGCCGCCGCGCGATCGGCTGCGGCATTGAGCGCCTGCGCCAGCGCCGCCATCCGAGCGCGCTCGCCTTCATCGGCCTGGCGCGCGCGCTCGGTCAGCACTTGCCTGGCGCGTGCGCGCAATTCGCCTGCGGCCTCAGCACGGTCCTCCGTTGTCGCCACGACGTTCGCCGCCGGGAGCACTTGATTGCCCGCGAGCGTGAACGCCGCGAACATGAGGAACACCGAGAACAGAAAGAGTGCTAGCGGCGAGACGTAGCGCGCGCGCTTGCCATCGATGTAGTCACGCGAAAGCGTGCCGGGGCGCGCGAACAGCTTCGGCAGCGTGCGCCAGATCTTCGTGTCGAAATGCAAAACGCCGTGCAGGGATTCTTCAATGAGATGGCCGAGCGTGCGGTGGACATGCGCCGCCTGTCCGCAT
>CAZXNY010000168.1:0-6426 GCA_964642205.1 uncultured Caulobacteraceae bacterium | reverse complement strand
GAAGCTCGCGCTCCGGCCCGACAAACGCTTCGGCACGGACGAGCAATGGACGATCGCGGAAGACAAGCTCGAGGAAGCGGCGAACCTCGCTGGCATCCAAGTGGAGCGCATTCCGAACGAAGGCGCGTTCTACGGGCCCAAGCTCGAATTCCACTTGCGCGATGCAATTGGCCGGACGTGGCAGTGCGGCACGCTGCAACTCGACTACGTGCTGCCTGAGCGCCTCAACGCCGATTACATCGGCGAAGACGGTCAGAAGCACCGGCCCGTGATGCTGCACCGCGCGATCTGCGGGTCGATGGAGCGCTTCCTTGGCGTTCTGATCGAGCACTACGCTGGCGCGTTCCCGCTCTGGCTGGCGCCAACGCAGATCGTGATCGCCACGATCACGTCTGACGCCGATGGCTACGCTCAGGACGTCGCGCGCACGCTGAAGCGGGCTGGGCTGCGCGTTGAACTCGACCTTCGCAACGAGAAGGTCGGTTACAAAGTGCGTGAGCACTCGCTGGCGAAAGTCCCGGTCATCGCCGTCGTCGGCCGCAAGGAGGCCGAGGAGGGCAAGGTCGCGCTCCGGCGCCTCGGCGGGGACGCGCAGAACGTCATGACGCTCGATGACGCCATCGCGGCGCTGACGAAGGAGGCCTTGGCGCCGGACCTGGCGCGCCAAGTCTAGAATTGCGCGGCGCCTCCCCAATTTAGGGGAGGCGTACGCCGCAAATTCTCCGTGTTCCCCACCGATGCTCGCTTTACGGCGGGCTGGCCCGGCGACACTATCGTGACTCACCGAGCCCTGCCCGAGCCCGGAGGAATAGGGTGGACCACAATCCAAGCCGCGCGCAGACGCAGGCCGCCGATCTGGCGCCGCGCGTGTCGGCCGTTGTCGTGACGCGCCATACTGGCCAGACGCTGGAGCTGTGCCTCCGGAGCGCGCTCGCCGAACCGTGGATCGATGAGCTGATCGTCATCGACAACGGGAACCCGGCGCAGGTGAGCTCCGCGCTCCGCGCGCTGGAGGCGGACCGGCGCGACGTGCACCTCATCAAGCCCAAGCGCGAACTCGGCATCGCGGAAGCGCTGAATGTCGGCGCCGGGCGCGCCAAGGGGCGCTGGATCCTATTCATCGATCCGCATGTCGTGCTGCAGCGCGGCGCGGCCGAGCGGATGGTCGCGGCCGGCGGCGGCGTGCGCTCGCCTTGGATCGTCGGTGGGCGCCTCACGGATACGGACGGGCGCGAGCATCGAGCGGCGCGCCGGGGCGCGCTCACCGCATGGTCGGCGCTCGCGGTCGCGCTCAACTTGCAAGGCAAAGGCCCGCGCCGCCGTCGCAAGAACAAGAAAATTCCGGGCGAGCCGCTTGCGGTCGCAGCGGTCAGCGGCAGCCTGATGCTGGCGCCGGGCGCGGATTTCCACGACCTCGGCGGTTTCGACGAAGGCTATCTCTCGGACGCTGCGGACCTCGACCTCTGCCGCCGCGCCAACGACGCGGGCGGCGTGGTGCTGTTCCAACCCGCCGCCGCGGGCGTGCAATTCGCCGGCGGGCGCCGCCCGGGCCGGCGTGAAGCGCAGGGCTTGGCGCGGTTTGCGGCGAAATCAGCGAAGACGCCGGGCCAGCGCGCCTTCGCACTCATCGCGCGCCCAGCATTGAGCCTCGTGCTGATGATGCGCGGGCTGTTCGGCGGGCGTCCGCCGCCGAAGAAGTAGCTAGACGCCCTGATCAGCCACGCGGTTGATCGTCAGCACGATGTCATCGCCGTTCGCGTAATTGAGCCCGGCCGACGCTGCGCCCGCGCTTTCGAGCGAAAGCCCACGCGCGGCGAGCAGCGCTTCGAGTTCGTCATAGGCGCGCTGCTCCACGATCATCGTGTCGCCAGCCGCGGCGCCTTGCGCGGCTTCGACAGCGCCAGCGAGTTCCACGGACGTCGCCGTTTCGAACACGAGACTCGCTTCACCGTACCCAACGATCCAGACCGGCGGCGCGCCCGGGGAGAGGCGCGGATTGAGGCCGGCGTTTGAGAGCCGCAAAGCCGTTTCGTGGCTCGTCAGCAGCATGCGCGCCTCGGGCAGCACGCGCTCGCGCAATCCGTAGGCAGCGACGAACGCAGCGGCGAGCGCGACCGCGAGCTTCACCGCGTGGCTGCGGAAATACACGAGCGCCGCGAGCGCAGGCAGCCCGGTGACGGCGCCGACCATCACGGTCTGGATCAAGCGTCGCGCATCGGCGGTGCTATCGCCCGGCATGTAGGTCGATGCATACGCTGTGACCGCGACGAACCCGGCCGCTGCGAGCGCAAAGAGCCCGTAGCCAATCCATTGCGTGATCCGCCAACGCTCTTGCACAGCAAGCGCGAACGCCGCGGCGCCCAGCAGAGCGAGCGCGGGATAGGTCGGCAGCGTGTAATGCGCGAGCTTGGTCGGCAGCAGCTCGAACGTCAGAAATGTCGGAGCAGCCCACGCGATCAGGAAGCGCGCTCCGCTTGCGGCGTCGTCGCCGCGCGGCGTGCGCGCGGTCCGCCAGATAAGGCGCGCCGCAGCCGGCAGGAGGAACGTTGCGGGAAAAATCAGCAGCGACAGTGCGACGAGATAATAACCCGGCGGATTGCCGTGGCTCTCGACGCCGCCGAGCATCTTGGGCGCCATATCGACGCCGATGGCCTCGGCAAAGAAGCGCCCCTGCGTCGCAACGCCGATCGCGATCATCCACGGCAACACGATCAGCGCTGCGATGACGAGGCCCCAGCGCCAAAGTAGTGGTTTCATCCACGCCGCGCGCCGCTCCCACGCGAACAACGCGAGCAATGTGAAGCCGACGACCATCGGCGTGATCGGGCCCTTGACGAGAATGCCCACGCCCATCGCGATCCAGAACACGAGCAACAGCCAGCACGGCGGCGCGCTTCCGGAATCGCTGCGCGCATAGATGTGCGCGAGCGCAGCCAGCGTCAGCGTGGTGAGACCAACGAGCATCGCGTCGGTCTTCGCGGTCATCGCCTCGAAGCCGAGCAGCATGCCCGCGCCAAACAATGTCGCGCCGATGAACGCGGTGCGGCGCGGGAAGAATGCGAGCCCGGCCCAGAACGTCGCGCACGCGGCGAGGATCGCGCCGAGCAGAGAGGGGATGCGATACGCCCAGATCGTGCGCGCTTCGGCGTCGCTCAGCAGCGCCACCGACGCAGCCTGCATCCAATGAATGCCGATCGGCTTCTTGTTCCGCTCTGTGTCCTGCACGTTGATGCGGATGAAATCGCCGGTCTCGAGCATCTGCGTGGTGGCTTGCGCATAGCGCGCCTCGTCCCGGTCCATTACGGGCAGACGCGCGAGCCCAGGAAGCCCCGCGATCAGCGCGACGAGCGCCACGATCGCCCACGCGCGCCAGCCAGCGGCCAGCCGGTCGATCAGGTCGGTCTGGGGGCTGGCGTCCATCGCGCGCCCTCTTAGCCCGCCGCGCCTCGCCCCGGAACTGGCGCCGCGAACTGGTTTTGTCGGCGTGAACCGCTTATGACGGCGGCCCCGGCCACGGAACTTCACAGGCGTGCCAGAAGCTATTGAATTCAGCGTGGTCGTCCCGGTTCACAACGAAGCCGGGAACGCCGCCAATCTCGCCCGCGAGATCGCCGCCGCCCTCAAGGGGCGCTCCTACGAAATGGTGTTCGTGGATGATGCGAGCCGGGACGACACCCGCGCCGAGCTGGCGAGCCTCAAGGCCGAACTCCCCACGCTCCGCATCATCGGCCACCGCAAGAACGCCGGCCAAAGCCGCGCCGTGCGCAGCGGCGTGACGGCCGCGCGGGCCCCGCTCGTGGGCACGCTCGACGGCGATGGCCAGAACGACCCGGCCGATCTGCCCAAGCTGCTCGCCCGTTTTCACCGGCCGGACGCGCCCGCCGACCTCGGCATGGTCGCGGGGCGGCGCGCGCAGCGCCAGGACAGCTGGTCCAAGCGCATGGCCTCCCGGATCGGCAATGGCGTCCGAAAGCGCGTCTTGAACGACGGGGCCGACGATTCCGGCTCTGGGATCAAGGTGTTCCGCCGCGAGGCGTTCCTGCGGCTCCCGTATTTCGATCACCAGCACCGCTTCATGGCCGCTCTGATGTTGCGGGAAGGGTTCAAGGTCGAGTTTTTAGACGTGAACCATCGACCGCGGGCCGCGGGGCGCTCTAAGTATACCAATCTCGGCCGGCTCGCCGCGAACGCGACGGACCTGTTCGGTGTTATGTGGCTCAACAGCCGGGCGCGTCAGCCCGGGGGAATGGATGAGTTCTGATGCCAGATAAGCGGATGAGCCTGCACGAGACGATGGCAATTCGAGAGGCGCAGCGCCGGAGGGGCGCCCAGCCTGGAGGGGGTGGTGGAATGGCCGCGATTTTCAATGTGTTCCCGCTGATCCTGATCCCAGTGTTGATTTACAACTTGCTGGCGTTCGGCTCGACGGTGGCGGGGACCACTGGGGCGGACGTGCGCCGCAACCTCACGAATGAATGGTTCTCGGTGCCAATGGCGTCGCAAGAGCCAGGCGTCGCGGGCGTGCTGCAGACGGTCGAATGGTCCGTCACCAGCGGCGACATGCTGATCCTGATTTCGCTCGTGCTGCTGTTCGTCGAATTGCTGAAGAGCACCTCGACCGGCACGTCGGCGATCTTCAATCACGCGCTCTCGATGCTCGTGTTCATCATCTGCCTGGTGGAATTCCTGCTCCACCCGGCCTTCGCCACGACGCCGTTCTTCCTCATCATGATTATGAGCTTGCTCGACGTGTTGGCGGGCGTCGTCGTCACGATTGTCTCGGCGAGGCGCGACGTGGAGTTCGGCGGCGGCAGCAATTAACGCCGCCGTCTACCGGCTCACATGCACCAGAGGCCGAGCGCCACCGCGAGCGTAAAATCGATCACGCGATCGAGCCGCAGCGTGCTTAAGAGAGCGAGCATGCGCCGGGCGTTGCACGTTCGGCGCCGGTGAGCGGATGAACGCTGATGGCGCTGTTTTTCGATGCGGATTGGTTCGATGCGCGCTTGGCTGAGCGCGAGCTCGATCGCGCCACGATGGGCGCGGTGCTCGGCTGGACGGACGAACAACTCGCCGGCGCCTTCAAGGATCAGCGCGAGATCAGCCCGCGCGAGGTCCAGACGCTGGCCTCGTTCCTCAACCAGCCGCCCGAAGAGATCGCGCTGCGCTGCGGCGTCTCCACCCGCGCTCATCCGCGTGAGGATTTCGCGGCGCGGTTGGACGCGATTGAAGCGCGGCTGACCCGGATCGAGGGGATGTTGAGGCGCGGCTAGCGCGTCAGGCTTCCACAGTGCGCCAGATGCCGGCCCGAACGATCCGGGGGACGGCGTAGGGGTTGTGCGCGGTGACCTCGGCGGCGGGCGCGATCTGGTTGATCAGGCTGGCCGCGAAAAGCGTATCGATCGCCCGGCGCGGCGCCCGGCGGTCACCGGCGCGCCTGTCCCATCCTGACCGGTCGTCATCGCGGGCGCGGCCGGAAGGGCCCGCGATTGCGGGGCTCTTGAGCCAATCCGTGGCGCGCCGACCCGTCATGGGCCGGTCCGCTGCAAGTCGTGGGCCGTTAACTGTGAGCTGACGTTAAGGCTTCCGCCCGCCGGTCAGCTGATCGAGTTGGCGCTGCATGGCTTCCATCTGGCGCTTGAGTTCGGTGAGATTTTCTTCCGAAGCGCCGGCAGGCTCGTCGGCCTTGGCTGCTGGTTGAGCGGCCACGAAGGGCGTCCACATCCGCACCGCTTGCTGGAAGAGGGCCATGTTCTGGCGCGCCTGCTCTTCGAACGCCGACATCGGGTTCTTGGCGCCGAAGGTGCGGGCGTATTGCTCGCGCAGCTGATCCTGGCTCTTGGAGAACGTCTCCATGCTCATCTCGAGATAAGCCGGCAGGAAGCCCTGCATGCTGTCGCCGTAGAAGCGGATGAGGCGGCGCAGAAACTGGACCGGCAGCACGCTCTGGCCGCGGTTTTCCTGGTCGAAGATGATCTGCGTCAGGACAGAGCGGGTGATGTCCTCGCCGGTCTTCGCGTCCTGCACCACGAAGTCGATGTTCTCGCGCACCATCTCCGAGAGATGTTCGAGCGTCACGTAGGACGAGGTCGCCGTGTTGTAGAGCCGCCGGTTGGCGTACTTCTTGATCACAACGGGCGCGCCCGGCTGCGCGGGCGCCTCGTCCGGCGCGCGGTCTTCCGTCGGTTCGGCCACGTCTCGCTCCTCGCGCCCGCCTCATGTGCTTATCGCAGGCGCAGCATAGTCGCCCATCGGGTCGCTGCATTGCAAGAAGACGCAAGCGTTTTCTCGCACAGCACACGGACGCTGACTGGAAATCCCCCTTCGCCCGTGCAAAATCGAGACGAACGCAACAGCGTTAAGAACAAGGAACGCTCCATGACCGCCATCGTGATCGCCGCTGCCGCCCGCACGCCCGTCGGCGCT
>CAZXNY010000167.1:3251-6482 GCA_964642205.1 uncultured Caulobacteraceae bacterium | reverse complement strand
CCCGGAACCGCGCCGCGGAAGCGGTTGGGGCGATCCGCAGCCGCAAGGCGCGTAATAGCAGCTATTGGAAAAACAGGCGCCCGCTCTCGAAAGAGGGCGGGCGTTTTGTTATTGGGTCAACATGCGCAGCTTTCAGTGCGCCGCCCCCTTAATCGGAGGGTGCACGGCTAGTCCGAATCGGCGCTCCCTTTGGACTATGACCAAGGGCGATCAAGCACGCGTCGGTGAAGTGGCCGCCTATCTGGAAGAGATGTGCGCGCAACTGCGTACGCTCGCGCGTGAGTACGGATTTTCCGACGCCGCGCGCTATCTGCACGCCAGTGAGCGCGTCGCGGCGCTCGAAGTTTCCAAGCGCCGGAGCGCCGCGCCCCCGGCCGCGCACGCAACGCCGCCCGCTGCTGCACGCACGCGCTAAGCACCCGCTAGGCCGAAGGACAGGGGCCATGCGGTCTAGTGGCCGCGCTGCGCGCACCGCCTTATCTCTCGCGGCAGGTCGAACTCCTTGCCGGTGAGTCAAGACATGTTGCTCGGCGCGCTCGAGACCATCGAGGCGATCAACGCGGCCCAGTCCGAAGAGGCGATCACGGGCGCCGTCGCCGCGCATGGCGAACGGCTCGGCGCGCGCTATTTGCGCGTGGTGCAAGTGCGCGGCGCGGATGGCGTGTGCGAAGCGAACGCCATCGTCGATACTGCGCCGGATGCGCTGTCCTTCGCGGCGCTGCGACAGCGCCACCCGCAACTCGTCGACACCGCGCGCCGTTTCGTCGGAAAAGACGGCGTGGTGCGCGATACAGCGCTTGGCGCGGCGGACCTGTGTGCGATCGGCGCAGAGCACGCGCGCGCGGGCGCCGCGACGATCGTCGGCGCGCCGCTTTCTGCGCATGGCGAGAATGCGGGCTACGGCGTGTATTTCTTCGCAGAGCCGCCGAAGGAGCGCGATGCGCTTAATCGTGTGGTGCGGTTCGTGTGTCAGGCAGCGCTTCACCGGTTCGCACAGCTGAATGGCGATGAAGATGAAGCGCTCATCTCGTCGCTCACGCCGCGTCAGAGCGAAGTGCTGACGCTCGTTTCTCACGGCAAGTCCGATGGCGAGATCGCAGCCGCGCTTGGGCTCTCGCAGAGCACGGTTCACGAATACATCGAAGAGGCCAAGCGGCGCATCGGCGTGCGCACGCGCGTTCAAGCCGCTGTGATCGCGGCGCGCAATGGATGGGTCGCGCCTTAGCTCTCGCAGCTATCGGAAAATCTTACAGCGCGCGCCAAGTGCGCCTATGTCCCCCGATTGGAGGGATTCTTGTGGCCTACGACTCATGGCCCACTCGCACTATGAGCAAAGCCACATCCCTCTCATCGCCAGAAATCCAATCCTACATGGCGGACATGTGCGAGCAGCTCGCGCTTCTCGCACGTTCGCACGAGATGGAGGAGGTCGCACGCTATCTGACCCTAGCCCAACGTCTTATCGCAATAGAGATGCGGGAAAACGTACCTTCGGCTAATTGCGCGTCAGCTGCGTAACTTTACGTTCGCGTCACGGTTAGCGCCGTGGGAGTCGCGAATGCCGTATAGTGCCGAAGCCTTTCGAAGCGCCGCGGAATTGCAGGTGGCGCTGCGATCTGGCGATCCCGGCGCAACGGCGGCCGCGCTCGACAAGGCGCTCGATCCTTTCGGCGTGCGCTACTATCAGATTCTTGAGGGCGATGCGGCCTTGCCCTCACAGCAGCGTTTTCGTGCGCTGATCGACAAAGCGCCGGCGCCGCTCATGTTTCACGCCATGGCCGCGCGATACAGCGAGATTGGCGACCTTGCATGCGAGTTGCTGAGCGTGGCGCGCGCCTTCGATACCGATTCCGCGCAGATCGATGCGTTCGAGCGTGTGTACCAAGCGGTGATCGACGAGCACCGGCAAATGGGCGGCGCCGGCTATTTCATCACGGCGCCGACATGGCGAGAGCGGCGCATCGCGGGCTTTGCGACATACTATTTCGATGAAGCGCCAGATCAGCGCGATGAGCTCATGGCGTTGCTGAATGTCCTATCGCAAAGCGCCTTCGATCATCTCGGCGCGCCGGCCGATACAGGCACCGCCGCCAATCCGCTCACGGCGCGTCAGCGCGAAGCGTTGCAATATTGCGCGGAGGGCAAGTCCGATTGGGATATTGGCCTACTGATGAATGTTGCGACCGCTACAGCGCATGAACACGTTGAAGCTGCGAAGCGGCGGATTGGCGTGAAGACACGTATTCAGGCCGTGCTCGCTGCTTACAAGAACGGATGGATTTAGACGCGCATCCCCTAACTAGGGGGTAAGCCGGCGCACGCACTTTGCGGTTACCCATGCATCGCATGCAGAAATGTGATCTAGCTCAAATGCGCTGCCGCGCCAGGTACACGAAAGTACGATGCGGGCGCTGTGGGATTGCATCGCGTCTCTCGCGGACTTTGCGGAGCGACCATGGGCTATAGTGCAGAAGCCTTTCGCCGCGCGCTCGGCGCCTTGGCAAGTCTGCAGGACGCGCGCGGGCCTTCCGAACTGCGTGAAGCGATCGCGCGCGGCGCCCAGGCGCTCGATGTGCTGTACTTTCGCATCGTGGAAGTTTGGATGAGCGTCGCGACCGTCGAACGGTTCGAGCCGTTGATGGACACTGCGCCTGCAGCGATGTCGTTGGCCGCGCTTCTCGCGCGCCACGCCGACTATCCGGCATTGACCTTCGATCTACTCGCGGCAGATGAGATGGTTGAGCCCGAAGCGCACAATCCAAACAAGTTCGCGGCGCTCAAGCAGGCGCTGCGGGATGAACATGCAGAGATCGGCGCGCGCCATTGGGTGTTGTTGCCGCTTTCGCGCGGCGATCAGTGTGGGGGATTTGCCGCCTACTTCTTCGGAGAAAAGATCGAAGATCGGGAGACGCTCAAACCCTACTTGCGCCTCTTCTCGCAGAGCGCCTTCGATTACTTGCGCACTGCTGAGGGAAAGCCGCCGGCGGCTGGCGATTGCCCGCTGACAAAGCGCCAGCGCGAAGCGCTCAATCAGGTCGCGTTGGGAAAATCGGATTGGGAGATCGCCGTCATGCTCGGCGTATCTCAGAGCACGGTGCACGAGCATATCGAAGCGGCCAAGCGCCGCCTCGGCGTGCGCACGCGTGTCCAGGCAGTTTTACTCGCGTACAAGAACGGCTGGATCAACGTCTAAAGAACGCCGCGCCAGCCCTGGAGCGGGGCCGGCGCGGC
>CAZXNY010000167.1:0-3151 GCA_964642205.1 uncultured Caulobacteraceae bacterium | reverse complement strand
GCTGGATCAACGTCTAAAGAACGCCGCGCCAGCCCTGGAGCGGGGCCGGCGCGGCTGCCGTTTCGGCGGGGGTGCGCCGCCCGCCCCCTCCAAGGCGGAAGAGGGGGCGGGCGGCTGCCGCTCCAGCCCGGAGCGAGGACCGGGAGCGGTTTCGGTGCGGCGAGACGGCGCTCGCCTGTATGCGCAATTCGCGCTACAGCGCGGCGGACCTTGTGGGACTCACGTCAGCGGCTCGGGGAAATCCATGACTGCGGTTTATTTCATCGCCGGCTTCGTGGCGTTGATCTTCGTGCTCAATTTCATTGAGTTCCGCCGCCTGGATTAGCCCTGCGACGCCGGTCAGCAGCGCGATTTGCTCGGCGAGGCGCGCGGCTTCGATCGGCTTCACCAAGAACGCGTCCATGCCGGCCTCAGCGGCTGCGGCCTGCAGTCCCTGAGCGTCGCTGGCGGTCATCGCCGCGATCGGCAGGCCCGACCACGGGCGCGGCAGCGCGCGGATCCGGCGCGCGGCTTCAAAGCCATCCATCCCCGGCAAATGCACATCCATCAGCACGAGATCGAAGCGCTGCGCCGCCACGGCGGCGACCGCTTCAGGCCCTGATCCAACGCCCATGACGCGATGCCCGAGCGCGCCGAGCAGCGTGCGCATGAGGCGCATGGCGCCGGTGTTGTCTTCCACCACCAGCACGTCGCGCGCGGCGGTCGCGGCGACGCGCTCGGCGGCAGGCGCAATCGGCAGCAGCGCTTGGGCGGTCCAGTAATCGCGCGCGGCGTTGCGCGCGACGAGCAATCCGCCTTCGGCTTCGATCAAAGCGCGCGCGGCGCTGAGATGGTCGTCCTCGGCGCGGGGCGCGCCAGCGTCGATGCCGCGCGCCTCGATTTCAAGCTCCAGCCCATGCGCGCCGAACGTCGCCACGAAGCGCGCGTCGCGTGCACGTTGGGCGGCGGTGTCGATCAGATGTTCGGCGATGCGCGCAACGCGTGACGACGCGCCGAGCGCATGCAGGCCCGGCGCGCAGCCAACGCGCATGTCGAGCCGAAGCTCGGGATGCGCGGCGGCCGCGCGGTCTCCCGCCTGGGTGAGGAGCGCGTGAAGATCGAACCGTTCGGCCGCTTCGTCCTGCAGCAGCGCGCCGACATGCGCGACGCGCGTGAGGAGATCGTCGCACGCGGCCAGCGCCTCGTGCGCGGCTTCAGCGCCGTCTTCGGTTTGCGAGAGGGCGCGCAGATGCGCCTTGGCGCGCCGCAGCGGCGGCGCGAGCGAGCGGGCGGCGGCGGTGTAGAGCCCGCGCTGGGCGCGCGCGGCGACGTCGGCTTCCGCACGCGCGGCCGCGAGCGTGCGGCAGGCGTGCTCCTCGGCGCTGACATCGATCAGCGCGAGCGCGACGGCGGGCTCGCCATCGTGCCAGGTGATGCGGCGCGCAACGAACTCCGCGCGAAAAAGCGCGCCGTTGCGGCGGTTGAAGCGCCGCCGCCCGAACGTCGCGCCCGCTTGCGAAATGAGGCGGCGCCAGGAGGCGTCTGGGTTGGCGCGGGTGTCGGCGTCGAACAGGGAGAGGAGCGCGCGCTGGGCCAGCACGTCGGCCGGATCGTCGAACAGAAACATGTCGGCGAAGGCGGGGTTGGCGTAGAGCGGCTTGTAGGCACGGTGGACCAGCTTGGCCTCGAGCGAGGTGCGGGCGAGCGCCTCGAACACCGCCTCCGTCGCCTTGTCCGGCCGCCCTGTGGGTACAACCATCAGCCGATCCCCTTTGATATACTACCTTAGGTAGCAATACAGGGTTGCTGAAACGTTAACGCGCAGCGGTTATTCTGTAGCGATCGATCTAGCCGAGGGCAGCGCGGGCGTAGCGAGCCCCGCTCCAGAGCGCGAGCGCGGCCGCTGTCCAGAGCAGGGTGCGCGCGATCCAGACGAGCCCTTCGAGCACGAACACGCCCGCGCCCATGAGGCCCGCGGCTTGGTAGAATAGGAAGGCAGCGACGCCGGCCATTGCCGCCGCCGCTTTGATCTTGCCGTAGCCATCGACGGGCACGGACTTGCCCTCGGCCGCTGCGCTTTCCCGCATCCCCGCCACCGCAAGGTCGCGCCCGATCAGCACCAGCGCGGCGATCACGAGGTCGATCGGCAGGCCTGCGTAAGCGAGCGCGCCGAGCGTGACCGCGACGAGCACTTTGTCCGCGACGTGATCGAGCGCCGCGCCGTGCGTGCTCACCGCGTTCATGCGCCGCGCGAGCGCGCCATCGAGCCAATCGGTGAGCGCCGCCAGCGCAAAGACCACAGCCGCCGCAGCGTAGATCAAGCCGGAGAGCGCAGGCCCGCCGGCGAACATCTCCGCGTGCGCCCACAGCACGAGCGCCGCGACGAACGGGCCGGCGGCGAGCCGCACGAGCGTCAGCTGCATCGGCAGATTGGTTTTAGCGGCAGGCGTTGCGGTCATCTGGTCTCTCAAGAGGGCTTCGCTTGCCCGCGGAAAAAATCGTGGATGCGTCGCGCAAGTTCGCGGCTCACGCCTTCGACGGCTTCAAGCTCCGAGACGTTCGCGCCCGCGACGCCGCGGGCGGAGCCGAAGCGCTCCAGTAGCGCCCGTTTGCGCGCGGGGCCGACGCCACCGATCTCGTCGAGCGGGTTTTTCGTGATGTCGGCTTTGCGCTTCTGGCGATGCGCGCCGATCGCGAAGCGGTGCGCTTCGTCGCGCAGCCGCTGGAGATAGTAGAGCACGGGGCTCTTCTCATCGAGGCGGAACGGCGCGCGCCCCGGCATGAAGAAACGCTCGCGCCCCGCATCGCGATCGACGCCTTTCGCAACGCCGACAAGCACGATCTCGTTGAGCAGTCCAAGCTCGCGCAACGCATCGCGCGCGGAGGCAAGCTGGCCCTCGCCGCCATCGATCAAGACGAGATCAGGACGCTTGCCGAATTTGGAGTCGCGCTCGTTGTCGCGATCGCTCTCCTTCGAGAAATCGACACCGCCATTTGCGATCTGGCCAGAAGACGTTGTGGCGCCGTCGCTCGCACTCCCCGTCTCCGCGAGGGGAGGGGGCACGAGGTGGGGTGAAACGCCACCTTCATCCGTTGAGGCGGGAACGGCCGCCGCGTCATTCATGAAAGGTTGGGACTCACCCCACCCCCCGGCCCCTTCCCCTCGCGGGGA
>CAZXNY010000166.1:0-6498 GCA_964642205.1 uncultured Caulobacteraceae bacterium | reverse complement strand
ATTAGCAGCGTATCGCCGGTGAACACGCGATCGGGCCCGACGAGACACATCGAGTCGCGCGTGTGGCCAGGCGTATGCAGCGCGGTGAGCAGGATGTCGCCAATCTTCAAGCTGTCGCCTTCATCCAAACGAAGATCGGCGAAGGGCGCGGGCGAATAGCGATGCATCACGACGGGCACGCCGAGCGCCGCGCCGAGGCGCTTGGCGCCAGTAAAGTGATCGGCGTGCGTGTGTGTGTCGATCACGTAGCGGATGCGCACGCCGTGCTTTGCCGCGAGCGCGCGATAGCGATCGAGCTGGCTCGCCTCGGGATCGATCAAGGCGGCGGCGAGCGTGTTCGGGCAGCCGATGAGGTATGAGCGGCATCCGCCCGTCGCCACGGTTTCGAAGATCATACGCGCGCCTCCCGCGCGCATGGCTAGCGCATCAGGCGCGCTTGCGCACGGACTTCTTGGCCGCCGTCTTCTTTGCGGCGGGCGCCTTCTTTGCGGCGGCCTTCTTGGCTTTCTTCGCGGCTGCGTGTTCTGCGGCTTCTCCCGCCTTGAACCTGGCGATCTTGGCGATCAGCGCGGCGGAGGCGGGCTTCGTGTACGGAAACTGGATCGTGCCCTTGGAGAATTTGTAGGGCGCAAGCTCTTTCGCGTACGCTTCCATCAGCGCGGCGCTCGCGGGATAGACGGCGTAGTGATCCTTCCACGCCGCGAAGAAGATCACGACCGAGCCGTCGATCTTGAACGCGGGGATGGCATAGCTGATCGCCTCCTCCGCTTTCGGGAGCGCCTTGGCGATCGCGGCACGCACTTTTTGGAGTTCGGCGCGCGCAGGCGCGGGCAGCGCTTTCATGTAGGCGTCGATGTCGGCGAACTTCGTTGGCATCAGGCGATGGCTCTCAAGGCTGCGAGGCGGGCGTAGGACAACGTGATAGCTTTACGGCGGGCGCCAGCGAGGGGGCGCAGCGGGCTGTCGCGCAACACGGCGCCGCCGAAGCTATCGGCGACGATCAGGCCGCACTCGTCCGGGATCAGCTCGCGCGGAAAGTCTTCCGTCACGCCGAAGAAGAAGCGGTCGCAATAGTCGAGATAGTCCGGCCATTTTTGATCGACCGCGAAATCGGCGAGACACGATTTCGTTTCGACGATCCAGAGTTCGCCGCCGGGCGCGAGGCCGACAATGTCCGCGCGGCGGCCATTGCCGAGCGGCAACTCTAACAGCGGGGTCAAACCCAGATCGATCAGCATGCGGCTGATGCCGCGTGCGAGCGCGAGCGTGATCTCGGGCCGCGTCGTTGGCTCGTCGGGCGTGTCGTCTGACATCGCGCACATGTTCCCATGACGCGCCGCGCGGGAACAGCCCTCGCCAACCGCGCGTTCCCTTCGCCGACGAAATGGGAGCACCGAACATGAGACTGACGCGCGCCGCGGCTCTTGCCGCCGGAACCATGAGCCTTGCGCTCCTGACAGCCTGCGGACTCGGCGGGCCGAAATATCCGACGTTCGGAGACGTTGCTTACAAGATCGAGGGATCCGCGGTTGGCCCCGATGGCGGCGCGGCGATCCCGACGACGATCTATCGCGACGGTCCGCGCATGCGCGTGGAGACGACGCTGCCGGGCCGCGGGCCTGCGGCGATCGTGTTCAATGAAGCGACCGGCGCGGCCTATGTGTTGAGCGCGGTCGCGGCTGCGCCTGCTGCCGTTCCGGCGCCAGCTGGCGCAACGCCTGCGGCGGCGCCAGGCACGCCGGCCGTTGCGGGCGCAACGCCAGCGGCCGCGCCTGCTGCTGCGCCTGCTGGCGTTGCCGTGCGTGTCGCCGATGCGGAGACGCCCGCGCCGCTAGAGGCGCCGTGGGCCGCATTAGGTGCGGAGAACGCACAGAGCACGGGTTCGTGCAACGTTGCCGGCGAAAGCGGCCATCGCTGGCGGCCGAAGGCCGAAGGCGAAGTGCGCGACGCGTGCATCACCCAAGACGGCATCGTGCTCGAAGTGCGCGAGGGCGAGCGCGTGCTCTTCCAAGCGACGCGCCTGACGCGCGGCGAACAACCGGCAGGCACGTTCGGCGTGCCGGCGGGCTACGCCGTGGTTGATCCGCAAGCGGTCGTTGAAGGCGTCGGCGCCACGATGGGCCAACTCGATAGCGTGACGGGCGCGCCGCCCGCCGCTGCGCCCGCGACAAGCGCGCCAGCGACACCCGCGCGCCAGTAACGCGCAACTCCCTCTCCCCTTGTGGGAGAGGGAAAGCCGCACGCCGATTCCACCTGAAGACATGGGTGAGGGGTGTCAGCGACAATGATCGACGCGCTCGCACGCACCCCTCATCCGTCATCGCTCCGCGATGACACCTTTTTCCACACGGGGAGAAGGAGAAGTTGCGCTTTTTCAGCGCGCCAAGTTCTGCATGTCGACGCCGTAGAGCGCGGCGTTCTTTTGCATGAAGTCGGGGCGCGCAGGATGCTTGCCATCGAGCGCGGCGGCGACGAGATCGAGCATCGTGTGCCAGCCCATCGCGGTTTGCTTTTCGAAGCGTGTTGGAATCGGCGTGTGCTGCAGTGAGAGCATCACGCGCTCGCCGTAGCGTTCGAGCGTGAACACGAGATACGATTCTGGATACGCGGATGGCGCGCCAGGCGGATCGGCCGGATCGAATACGCACCACGTGTAGGCGAGCCGGTGCGGCGGGCGCCATTGCGTGACGACGCCGCGGATGTGGCCGCCCATCAGGCGCACCGCGCCGCCGGCGCGCGGCTCAATCGCGCCATCCTCGCCGAACCACGCGGGAATGAGCGATGTGTTGGTGAGGTGCTCCCACACGCGCTCGATTGGGCCAGGCAACAAGCGCTCAAGGCGCACGTGACCGACTTTCGTGAAGATCGCTTTCGCATCGGGCGTCGCAGCGCCCGTGACTTTGACGCGGTAGTCTTCATCGAGCTTCGACCACGCGCTCTTGTCACGCGCGGGGTCGCGGCCGGCGACGATATCTGGCAGCGTATCTAGATAGTCGTGCCAACCGCCGAGATAGCCGATGACATCGCTGCGGCCAGCCTCGGGCGGCGCGGTGTGTGTGAGCGTAAGGCGCGCGCCGCCCGCCTCTTCCGCAAGCTCCCACCGCACGAGGGCAGGCACGTAATTCTGTTCGGTCCACGTATATTCGAGCACGCGCGGCGGCTCGAAGCGTGTGATCTCACCAGTCATAACCGCTGTTGATCCGGCAAAGTGCAGGATGAACTTGCCGCCGACGCGCGGTTCGATCGTGACTTCGCCGATCCATTTGCGCAGCACGGCGGGATCGGTGAGCGCCGCCCAAACCTTTGCGATCGGCTGCGCGAGCGTGCGCACGAACCGCACTTCGTGGGCGCCATCGGCAAGCGTCGTGAGTTCGCCGTCGAGTTTCATCGGTCGTCTTCTTTCATCAGTGCGGCTTCGAGCGCGTCGAGCTTCGGCGCCCAGAACGATTTGATCTCGCGCACCCAATCTTCGATCTCGGCCACGCCTTCGGGCGCGAGCGCGTAGAAGCGTTTTTGCTTTTCGGGGCGCACGCGCACGAGGCCGGCTTCCTTGAGCACGGCCATGTGCTGCGAAACCGCGGGCGGCGTGATGCGCATCGCCTGCGCGATCTCCCCGGACGGCCGCTCGCCCTGCGCGAGAAGCGCGACGATGGCCCGGCGGGTGGGATCTGCGACGGCGGCGAAGGCGTCCATGCGCCTCTTATTGCGCAGTTACTTAATTAAGTCAATTACCAATTACTGCGCGGCGGCCTAGAGCGGAAATTCAAACAGCTTCGGCAGTAGCCGCGCGGCGCGGCGCGACCCATCGAGGCGCGCGCGGCCGGCTTCGATCTGCTCGTCGATCGTCAGCTTGCCGCTGATGATCTTCATCGCGGCGTCGAACGTCGCATCGACCACCGCTTCGGGCGCGGCGTCTTCCGAGCGCCACGTCACGCGCGCGCCATCGCTGCCGCCCTCGACCAGAAACGACATCGCCTTGCCCTTCTGCCGCAGATCGAGGCCGATGCGCGCGGCGGGCGTGGGCCTGCGCCGCGCGATGGAGTCGAGGCCGAGCAAAATCCAATCCGGCTCAACCGCGTCTTCGGCGCGCATCGGCATCAAGAAATTGCCGCCCCAGCGGATGAGCTCGCGCACGACCGGCTGCAACCGCGCACCGAGCGGCGTCAGCTCATAGACGCTGACATTGGCGAGCCCGCCATGCGCGGCGCGGCGGATGAGCCCCTGCTCGGCAAGCGCCGCGAGCCGCGCGGTAAGGAGCGTCGGGCTAATGCCCTGAAGGCGCTCGGAGAGATCGACGAAGCGCTTGGGGCCAAGCATCAGCTCGCGGACGATCAGGAGCGTCCAGCGCTCGCCCAATATCTCAGTCGCGCGTGAGAGGGCGCAGAATTGATTGTAGGCCGGGGCGCTCATACTCGTTCGCTACCGTTTTTGTACCGCGCACTCCATTCCCTGGAGAGAGCTTGGACTCGCGTGTGTTCTGCGCAAGTATCGTCGCGGTGCGGGAGACGAGCAATGGCGCGCAGGAAAATTGGCGAGGAGCAGACAGCGCTCATAACGGGCGCATCGAGTGGCATCGGGCTCGATCTCGCCGAGTGCTTCGCCAAAGACGGTTACAACCTGGTGCTGACCGCCAGGAACGCCGGCGCGCTCGATGACGCCGCGGCGCGTCTGCGGGAGAAGTACGGCGTGGTGATCGACACGATCCCGCACGATCTCGGCGCGCCGGGCGGCGGCGTCGCGCTCGCCGCGAAGGTCGCGACGACGGGGCGCGGCGTCGATGTGCTGGTGAACAATGCGGGCTATGGCTCGTCCGGCCCGCTGACGCAGGTTTCGATGGCCGACACGCTCGGCATGATCGATCTGAACGATCGCGCGCTCGTGGAGCTGACGCACCTCTATTGGAACGACATGATCGGCCGCAAACGCGGCGGTGTGCTGAACGTTGCGTCGACGGCGGCGTTTCAGCCGGGGCCGCTGATGGCGGTGTATTATGCATCCAAGGCGTTCGTACTCTCGTTTTCCGAAGCGCTTTGGGAAGAAGCGCGCGGCACGGGCGTGAAGGTGAGCTGCCTCTGCCCGGGGCCAACGGAGAGCCGGTTTCGCGAACGCGCGGGCACCGGCGACAAGCGCCTCTCGCAAGCTTCAACGCCGATGACGTCGCTCGCGGTGGCGCGCATCGGCTATCGCGCGTTTCAGCGCAATCAGCGCGTCTGCATCACCGGCGCGCGCAACCAGTTTCTGCGCCGGCTGACGGGGTTTCTGCCGCGCACGAGCGTGCTAAAGATTGTGCGCAACCTGCAAGAGCCAGTCAGCGCCTAGGCGCGCCGCCAGCCTTCGCCGCGCGCAATGATCTTGAAGCCGGCGGCTTGGTAAGCGGCGATCGCAGGTGCGTTGAAATGCGCGGTGCCGACACGGCCGCGCGTGAGGCCGCGTTCGCGGAACCGGCGGAAACCTTCGGCCACGAGGGCGCGGGCGATGCCTTTGCCGCGATGGGCGGTGACAACGCTGACAGGTTCGAACGTCCCTTCGCCGCTGGCTTGATCGGCCCAGCATATCGCGTTGGCGACGTATGCGCCGGACACATCGCGCACAACGAGATCGAGCGCGGGATCGTAGTTCGGCGCGGCGGCTGCGGCGTCATATGTCGCGCGTGTGAATTTCGAGCGCGCTTCCGGTAGGCCGATCTGCGAGAGGTCATCCCAACCGGTCCGCTGGGATTGCACCCGCGCGTCGATGTCCGCGGTGCGGCAATCTTCGAACGTGTAGCCCGCTGGCAGTTGCGGCGGCGCGGCGTGCGCGAGATCCGCACGCATCAGGACAGTGTGAACGTTCGCGCGCTGAAAGCCGGCTGCGAGGAACGCCGCGCCGCGCGCAAGGTTGGTATCGAACGCGTCGAGTTCGAGCGCTTGTCCAAGGCGGCCCGCCGCCCCTCGCATGTGCGTTTCGGCCCAACCGGTGAGCTCCAGCAGCGGCACAGAGGCGTCGAGAATCTCGAACCGAAGATCCCCAGCGCCGTAGAACCACGCCATGGCGACAACGCGGCCATTCTGGCGCCAGAGCTGCGCGTCGCGCAGCGCGGCCGCGTTCGGACCCTGCGTCGCGAACAACCACGCGATGTCGCCAGGATGCCACGTGACCGGCCGCTCGTAACACGATCCCGCACTCGCGAAGGCGAGCACGTCGGCAAGATCGGCGGCGGCGAGAGGATGTGACGCCAGCATGACGTGGGCACGCTAGCATGACGCGCGGGCCGCGCTAGGATGCGTGCACAACGGAGGAAGCCGATGCGCGAGATTCATGTGAAGCGGGGCGACATTCGCGATGCGCGCATCGTGGAGCGCGCGGAGGCGCAGCTTGCGGAGGGCGCGGCGCGCCTGAAGGTCAATCTCTTCGGGCTTTCCTCGAACAACATCACCTACGCCGCGATGGGCGACGGGCAGCTTGGCTATTGGGATTTCTTCCCGGCGCCCGATGGCTATGGGCGCCCGCCGGTGTGGG
>CAZXNY010000165.1:2000-6505 GCA_964642205.1 uncultured Caulobacteraceae bacterium | reverse complement strand
GCTTGCGCCAGGGCCGCCACGCCGCGGGAGGCGTGTTGAGTGCTGCGGTCAGAAGCCGACGTTCACGCGGGCATAGTAGAAGCCGCCATTGTACCCGAACGGTGAGAAGGTCGGGTATTGCGTGACCGCCGAGTTGTCGTTGTTCGCGGCGTAGATGCCGAGCAGCGTGGCGTTCTTCAGCGGCGGATACTCATTGAAGAGATTGTTCGCGCCGATCGCGGCCGTGATGTTGTCTGTGATGTCGTAGCTCAGCTCGAGATCGGTGGTCCACGTCGAGTCGATCTCGTTGCGGTAGTAAGTGCCGCCGTCCGGGCTCTCCAGATCGTAAGAGGGGCCGTAGAGCGTCTGCCGCAGGTTCGCCGAGAACGGCCCGAGCCGCCACAGCGCGCCGAACACGAACCGATAATCCGGCGCCGTGTTTTCGAGGTACGAGATCGCCGCCGCATCGTAGAGCGATTGCGGCGCCAGTTGCGCGGGCGAGGGCGCGATCGAGACGACTTCCGTGTTCACGTAGTTCGCCGCGAGCGACCAATCGACCGTGCCCGCCGAGCCGAAATCGCTCGCGTAATTGATCACGAGCTCGGCGCCTTCCGTCTCGGTGTCGAGGCCGTTCGCGAACATCGAAATACCCTGGAACGTCACCGTCGGGTCAAGCACGTTGCCGCTTGCCGCGATCGCCGCGACGACGGCGGGTGAGTTCACCGCGCCGCCAATGCCGTAAAGCGCGCCCGAGCCGACGATGCGGCTATCGATCTCGATCTTATAGACATCGAGCGTGATCGAGAAATTGTCGCTGGGCTGCGCGATGAAGCCGAGCGAGTAGTTCGTCGATTCTTCAGGATCGAGGCCGTTGATCCCGACGAGCGCGGCTGCGGCCGAGTTCGGCGGCAATTGTACGAACGCCGAGGTCGGCGAAACGTTGGTGGCCGAGTAGTAGGACTCAGCGAGCGTCGGCGCCCGGAAGCCGGTCGAGACCGTGCCGCGCACCGCGAACATGTCGTTGAAGTCGTAGCGGCCGGTGATCTTGCCGATCGTGGTGCTGCCGAAGTCGCTGTAATCCTCGTAGCGCCCCGCGATATCGAGATAGAGCCCATCGAAGGGCTCGAACGCGAAGTCGATATAAGCCGCTGAGCTGTTGCGGCTGTGGCTGCCCGAGTCGGTCAGCGCAAAGCCGGGGAAGGATTGTGAGCCTTCCTTATAGCGCGCCGCCGCATCGCCCGGCCCGATCGCGTAGGTATCGCGCCGATATTCGAAGCCGAACGCGACGTTGAGTGGGCCCGACATGCCCACATCGAACGCGCGGTCGAAATCGAGCGTCGTGGTCCATTGGCTGGCGTTGAATGTGCCGGCCAGGAAGTTCGTCGGCGTAAAGCCGGTGTCGTTGAAGAGCGAGACGTTGCCGGATTTGATGGTGTTGATCTGGACCTGGTCTTCACCCCACGTGGTCGCGAGATCCCAGCCCCAACTCGCCAGCGTGCCGGCGGCGCCCAGCGTGAACGAGTAATCATCCTCGATCGATTCTTCCTGCGGGTTGAACCCGTTCGGATAGATCGCGGGAATGCGCTCGGGCGTCCGGTAGTTTTCGAACGCTTGGCCGCGTTTGTGGCCGTAAGAGCCGTGGCTGTAGAGATCGACCTCGCCGAGATCGAAGCCCGCATTGTACGTGATCACGCTCAGCCGTGAGCGCGGATCGCCCAGGATGCGGTTCACATACGGATAGTTCGGCATGTTCACGACGGTCGGGCGGATCGCGAGGTTCGCCGCGCCCACCACGCGCGGATCGATCCCGCCGCGGAAGCTGTAATCGCGAAAGCTCGTGAAGAGCGTGATGTTCACGAACGAATCTGGCACGGGCGCGAAGCCGAAGTTGAGGCCCGCCGCGGCGGTCTCGCCGCCTTCGTCCATATATTGCCCGCCCGTCGCCGCGAATGAGCCGCCGCTGTCGTCATCCTTCAGAATGATGTTCACGACGCCCGCGATGGCGTCCGAGCCGTATTGCGCGGCCGCGCCTTCCTGCAGCACTTCGATCCGTCCGATCGACGCGACGGGAATGAAGTTCAAATCCGCTGCCGCACCGCCCTGAAACGCGCCGCCGAGCACGGCGAGGTTCGCTGTCGTATGCCGCCTGTGGCCGTTGACGAGCACGAGCGTGTGGTTGGGAGAAAGCCCGCGCAAACGCGCCGAGAGCGTGAAGGCCGCCGTATCGCCGCCAAACGCCTGCGCTTGAAACGACGGCACGTTCTGCGCGATCGCTGCGATCAAATCGGGCTGGCCAACGCGCTGCAAATCCGCCGCGCCGAGCACAACAACGGGCACGGGGCTGTCTTCGGCGCGAATGCCCGCCGTGCGCGTGCCGGTGACGATAATCTCTTCGCCGGAATCTTGCGCCAGCGCCACGGTGGGTGCGCCGAAGGCCAAAGCGCCCAGAAGCGCCGGCGCGAATGCGCGCCGCTTGCCGCCCAATTTCATCATTGTCGTTCCCCTTGTCAGCAACAGTTTCTGTCGCCGCCCAAGGGACGCTTCATCCCGCGCACGATTGTTCACAGCGCTTCATGTGTGCGCCGCCGCAAGTCCCCGCTCGCGCCGCAAGCTTGCGCCGCACGCGGCTGTGCGAAAGCCGCCGGACTGCGAGAACGCGCGAAATTGTGATCGCCGCACGTTGCCGCAGCATTTCGTGACGGTTCGGTGTAAAACTTTGGGCGCCGGGTTTTCCGGCGCCTCAACAATGCGTGCCGTTCGATGTCTTCACTGCTCAACATTCGCCTCGCGCGCGTTGAAGAACACGCCGCGCTTGTTGCGCTGCAAGTGCGCGCATCGCTTGCGAATGAAGGCGATCGCGCAATGCTGCTCACGCGCCTCGATGAGATCACGTTCCCTGTCGAAGAGATCGCGGCAGGGCAGGTGGTCGTTGCTGAGGCGCCCGGCGGGCGCGTGCTTGGTTTTGCATCGGCGCTCCCGCGCGCGGATGGCGATATCGAACTCGATGGCCTGTTTGTTGAGCCGGATGCGTGGAAAGGCGGCGCCGGTCGCGCGCTTGTTGCGCATGTCGTCACGCACGCGCGGGCGCGCGGCGCGCGCGCTGTCCATGTTGTCGGCAACGCGCACGCGCTCGGTTTTTATGCACGCTGCGGCTTCGTGCAGGTTGGCGAAGAGAAAACGCCGTTCGGTCCCGTTGCGCCGCGGCTTAGGCTGACGCTTTAAGCAGGCGCCGGCGCGGCGCTTGCGCCTTGCGTTGCGTAATAGCGCCGGAGCGTCAGCATGATCACGCTCGTCCCGAGCAGCGAGAGTGCAATGCCCACCCAGTAAGGCGCGTGGAAAATGCCGATCAGCGCGGCCGCCGTTAAAAGCCCGCTCGCGCCGCCCAAGTCCCAACCGCCTTCCGCAACGACATTGAAGCGCAGCGCGCAGGGCGAGGACTTCGCCAGCGTATAGACCGGCGTCATCTGCACCGGGATCACTACGCAACCCACGAACGCGCCAATCGCGTGCGCGATCACCGCGAGCGCCGGATCGCCTGCCGCCGCCGCCATGCGCAACGCCAAGACGGCCGCGAGCACGCCCGACGCCACCCACACCATCTTCGCGCCGTGCCCGCGATCTATCCAGCGCCCCAGCAAAAGCCCGCTGACCGCGCCCACGAGCGCCGCGAGCGCAAGCGTGCCGCCGAACGCCATGTAGCTTCCGCTGAGCGCTGCGAAGAGCGCGAACTGCCAAACAAAGTGAAGGCCGCTCGCCTGCCAGCCGTCGGCCGCGAAAATGATGAAGCCAAAGCGCGCGAAACCGAACGCGCCCGTCACGCCGCGTTCGATCTTCACGTCCGGTGTAAACAAGAGCGGCAGCGCCGACGTCATCACCACCGCCGTCGTCACGCCGAACGCGATCTGCGGGCCGAACGTCACCAGCAGCCAACCCGCCGCGATCGGGCTCACGATCCCAACGAGCGCCGCCGATGCTTCGCGGACGCCCACATGATGCCCGCGATGCTCATCGTCCCCGAGCGACGCGAAATAGGCGTGGTACGTCGTCCAATAGATCGTGTCGCCGATCGCGCTCATCATCACGAGCGCGAACAACGGCGCGCTCACGCCCTCAACATGCGGCAAGATCAGATATTGCAGCGAGCTGATGAGCGTGCCGGTCACGATCAGCGCGCGCAGCCCGAACCGTTCCGCGAACGGCAGCATCAGCGGCCGGAACGCAAACCGCCCCAGCAATATGCCGGCGATCGCGCAGAGCACGCCCGCCACGGGTACGCCTGCGTTTAGAAGATAGACGCCAAAGAACGCGCCCCCGCCCGTCGAAGCGACGGCGTGGAGCACGTAATGCAGATTGAGCAGATTTACGGTCGCGTTTTTGAAATAGGCCACGAGAAATCACCGGCGCGTGTGTTGCGATAAGATTGTCCGGCGCGCCGGCCTTGAAGGCGGGCGCGCGAAAGCGGGCGCATCACGCGCAGCCGCTAGACCAGACCAATCCTCACAACGGGCGTCACAGCGACACACTCC
>CAZXNY010000165.1:0-1900 GCA_964642205.1 uncultured Caulobacteraceae bacterium | reverse complement strand
TCAATGTCGCGGAAGCTCACCAGCTTCCCGCCGCGCCAATCGGCCAGGATCACGTGCGGCATCCGCAGCGCGCGCCATTGCGCGAACCCAAAGCGCGGATCGCAGCTCCGGAGCACGGCCGTCAGCGCCTGGCCGTGCGTGGCGATCGCGGGCAGGTCGTGCCCCGCGCGCGCCACCGCATCGATCGCCGGCAGCGCGCGCGCCGCGACGTCGGCAAAACTCTCTTCGTCCTCAAGCTTGAACGCCGGGTCTTCGAGCCCGCGCCGCACATGCGCGAAGAAATCCTCCTGCGCCGGAAAGAACGTGACGTCCCGCTCACGGACGCCCGCCACGATCCCGATCTGCACGCCCAGCACCGAAGCGAGTGGCGCCACCGTGCTCACCGCCCGCACATAAGGGCTCGCATAGACGGCATCGACGCCGAGCTTCTTGAGCGGCGCGGCCAGCGCGAGCGCGGCTTGCTCGCCCGCCGGCGTCAGCCCCGCCGCTGGGGCAGGGCCCTCCGATTGGGCGTGACGGATCAGGAGAAGCGGCATTGCGGCGCCTTATAACGCCGCCCGCGCCGCCGCGCCCCTTCCGCCCGCCGGAACGCCCGGTATGGTGCGCGCCAGATGTCGCAGAAAGAAACCCCGACCGAGCTCTTCAAGCGCGCGCTCGCCCAATCGACGCGGGCGCTCGCCGGCGAAGAGGAGCTTGAGGTCACGTTCGGCGCCGATGGGCCCAAGCTCACGGCCGGCAAGATCGTGCTGCCGCACCCCGCCCGCGCGCTCACGGGCCCGGAGGCCGAGCGGATGCGCGGCTATGCCGACGGCCTGGCGCTTCGCATTGCGCACCACGATGAAGCCGCCCACGCGCACTATCGCCCGACCGGCGCGCGCGCCCGCGAACTGTTCGACGCCGCCGAGGAGATGCGCTGCCAGGCGCTCGGCGCGAACGCTCTCAAAGGCGTCGCCAACAATCTCAACGCCGCCCTGATCGAAGCGCTCGAGAAGAAGGGCGTCGGGCGCATGCAAGATCGCCAGGCAGCGCCGATGGCCGATGCGCTCGCGCTCATCGTGCGCGAACGGCTCACGGGCCAGCCGCCGCCGCACATCGCCGCGGGCCTGATGCGCTCGTGGAAAGAGGAGATCGAACAGAAGGCCGCGGGCGCGCTCGACCGGCTCACGGCGGCGGCGGACGATCAAAAAGCGTTCGCCCAAGTCGCGCGCGATATCCTGCGCGATCTCGATATGGCCGATGAACTCGGCGCCGATCCCGACGACGACAACACTAGCGAAGCGCCCGAACAAGCGCAGCCCCCGTCGGATGGCAACGATCAAGACGATTCCGATCAAGAGCAGCAGCAAACCGAAGCGGAGATGCAGCAGCAGCAATCCGATTCGGACACCGAGGCCGACCAAACCACCCAGATCGAAACGGATATGGATGGCGAGGAAAACGAGTCGGACATTCAGGAAGAGGGCGACCGGCCAATGCGCCCGCCGCCGCGCAATGACCTCGACGATCCGAACCACCTCTACAAAGTCTTCACCAAACACCACGACGAGATCATCCCCGCCGAACAACTCTGCGACGGCGAAGAGCTTGCGCGCCTGCGCACGTATCTCGATCAGCAGCTGAAGCCGCTGCAAAGCGTCGTTGGCCGTCTCGCCAACCGCTTGCAGCGTCTCTTGCTCGCGCAGCAAAACCGTTCGTGGACGTTCGATCTGGAAGAGGGCGTCTTGGACGCCGCGCGCCTCACGCGCGTGATCACCGATCCGATGTCGGCGCTTTCGTTCAAGGAAGAAGAAGACACCGATTTCAAAGATACGGTCGTCACGCTGCTCTTGGACAATTCCGGCTCGATGCGCGGGCGCCCGATCATGGTCGCGGCGCTCTGCGCCGATATTCTCGCGCGCAC
>CAZXNY010000164.1:0-6553 GCA_964642205.1 uncultured Caulobacteraceae bacterium | reverse complement strand
CGTTTATCTCTATTATCCGGACGCAAGCGCCGTGTTCGCGCGCACGCCCACGCGGGTGTCGTTCTTCGCCGTCGCCGATCAGTTCTTGAGCGGCTGCCTCGGCGGGCGCGCCGAGCCGATCGGTGAAGCGTTCGCCGGCGTGCGGGCGCAAACGCCCATCGGCGTGAACCGCATCGAAGGCCTCGCGCGTTTCGCGCCAGCGCCCGTCGCGCCGCCGCAACCGGCCGCCGCAACGGGCGCGACGCTTGCGCCGACCGCGATCGAAGCGCCCGCGCTCTCGCCGGAACCGGCGGAATAATCAGTCCAGCGTCAAAAGATCGGCGAGGATCGCTTCGAGCCCAGCCTGATCGTCCGCGTCGAACGCCGCGAATTGCGTGCTATCGACATCGAGCACCGCCGCGAGCGCGCCGCTCTTATCGAACACGGGCGTGACGATCTCTGAATTGCTGCGCGAGTCGCACGCGATGTGCCCCGGAAACGCGTGCACGTCTTCGACGATCACGGTCTTCCGTTGCGCCGCCGCCGCGCCGCACACGCCCTTGCCGAACGGAATCCGCAAACACCCGAGCGTGCCCTGATACGGCCCCACGACGAGCTCATCGCCCTTTGCGGGATCGACGATGTAAAAACCCGTCCAGAAAAACCGCTCCGGAAACGCATGCGCCAGCATCGAAGCGCATGTCGCGTAGCGCGCCGTCACGTTCGGCTCGCCCGCGATCACCGCCGCGATCTCTTTGCGCAGCACCGCGTAGCGCGCGGTTTTCTCAACCGGCAGATCGAGTTGGGGTTCTGCCATCAGCGCGCGCGCGCGGCGACCAGATCCACTTCAACAAGCGCGCCCGGTGCGGGCAGGGCGACGACCTGGATGGCCGTGCGCGCCGGCCGGTTCGGCTGGTTCGGCGTGCCGAAATGTTCGGAGAACGCCTGGTTGAACCCGGCGAAATCCATCCGCCCGCCGAGCGCCGGATCGCCGACCAAAAACACGCGCACCGAAACTACGTCGGCGAACGTCAGCTGCTCAGCCGCCAGCGCCTCGCTCAAACGCGACAGCACCGACTGCGCTTGCGTTCGCGTATCGCCGTAGGAGGCCGGCGTGCCCGGAGGCGCGCTCGGATTCGCGACCGCCGGCAGCGCGCCGGAAACGAACACCAGCTCATGCCCCGCCGGCACGCTCACCGATGTCGCGATCGGGATCGGCGAGTTCGGGTTGGCGTTGCGGCGAATTTGGTTCTCGGACATGCCCGTCCCTTGAGAGGCGCAGCCCGCGCACGCCAAAGCCAGCGCGAAAGCCGCAATTGTTCTGCGCATCTCTATCCCCCTCAAGCGTGATCGGAAAAGTGCAAAGCGGTTTTCCGGCAAATCACGCGACAACAAAAGCCTAGAGCGCGGCCGCAACGGATTCTTCGCGCGCCCGCGTACAGATCATCGCCGCGGCCCGCAGCCCAGACAAGGCCGCGCCTTCCTGCCAGCCAACGACATGCGAGAGCCAATCCCCCGCGAAATGGACACGGCCCTCCGGCGCGTTCAGCCGGTCGTACCAAACATCGCGCCCATCGCCGACCCACGGCCCCTCGTTGAACGGCATGTCTTGCCACACAATCGAGATCGGGTTCTTCAGGAGCGCGCCCTTGCCGGGATGCGCCACGTTGATCGCCGCGCGCGAATAGGCGGCGCGTTGCGCGAGTGAGCGGCGCGCGAACGCAGCCGCGCGGTCGCCCGTATTGTAGCACCCAAGCAAGATGCCCTCGGCGCTAAAGAGCCCCTGCGACGGGTACCAAAGGAACGAAATGTCGTGATGCGGCATGTAGGTGAGGCCGCCATAGAGATGGTCTTCGGTCTCCCAAAACCGCGGCGCCTGCCACGCCATCTTGGTCGCGTTGTCCATCCGCACGCTGCGCAGCGCGGTCGCGAACGGCGCGCTGAAATTCGCGCCAAGCCGCGCCGCGAGTTTCGGCGGCAGCGCGCAGATCACGAACGCCGCACGCTCCGTGCGCGTCTCGCCCGCCTCGCGCCACGTGACTTCGACGCCATCGGGCAAATTGCGCACGCTGCGCACCTCGCACCCGAGCCGCACCTTGGAGCCCAGCACGCGCGCAAACGCTTTCGGAATCTGGTCCATCCCGCCGACGGGCTGAAACATCGTCGGCTGCATGTCGTATTGTTCTTCGAACAGATTCGGCAGCGCCATCGAGGGGTGCAGCAGTCGCGCGCGCGCCACCGGCGGCAAATGCTCGCCCGTCTCGCCCGCCGCGCCCGGCGTGCGCACGTACCCAGAGCGCTCCGTGCCGTTGAACCGGAAGTTTTCGTCCAAATCGCCATAGTAGCGCAGGAATTCGAGCATCGAGGCTTTGTCGGCGCCGCTCACTTCGCTATCGAGCGCGCCCGTGCTCGCCGCTTTCGCAAGCAGCTCCGACACATGCCCGCGCGTATCGTTCACCACTTGGCTCATGCGCACGCGCGAACCATCGGCGCCGACGACCCATGCGCTGCGGCTCGCGTTGATCTCGACTTCGAGCGGCACGTTCAGTTCGCGGCAATAGCCAAGGATCGTCGTGTGATGGCTCGGCAGCCGCGCAGGGCCCGCGTTGAAATAGTGCCCGTCATCGAAGTTCACGGTCTGCGTTGGCCCGTGCACATGCTCGATGCGATCGCCAGGCCGCAAGGTCCAATTGCGCCCGCCCGGCCGGCGCCGTGCTTCGAGCACGGTCACGTCAAAGCCCGCATGCCCAAGCTCGTACGCCGAAGCGAGCCCGGCGATCCCGCCGCCCAGCACCAGCACTTTGCGCCCGCGCCCAATGCCCGGATCGCGCGGCGGCCGCTCAGCGGCGTAAGCCGGCGCAATGCCCAAAGCGTGCATCACCGAAAGCGCCGCGCCGTAGCCCCCCACGGCCGCTGCGCGCCACACCAATTGCCGTCTCGAAATGCTCATCGGCTGTCTGTCCCCGAACAGGCGAGGCGCCATTAAGCGCCGCCCGCGCTGACCTGCGAAGGACCAAACGATGGGCGCAGCCGAACTTTCGCTGCTGTGCCGAGTGTAACGCCGCTTATTGCGCCAGCTGCGCCACTGCTTCGGTCATTGCCGGGCCAATCTCGTCGTGCAGCACCAGATCGGCGATTTCGTCATGGTCGGTCGCCTCCCGGTTGACGATGGCGAGAACTGCGCCGTTGCGCTTGGCCGTGATCGGGAAAGCCGCCGCCGGATAGACGACCAACGATGAGCCGAGCACCAGGAAAAGATCGCACGCCCGCGTCTCTTCCTCCGCCAGCATCATCGGCAGCTCCGGCATTTGCTGCCCGAACGAGATTGTCGCGGACTTCACGATCTTCCCGCAAACGCGGCACGCGGGGATGATTCCGCGCTCCATGAAATCCTCGCGCATGTCGGCGAACTCATGCCGCAGCCCGCACGAAAGGCACGTCGCGTAGCTCGCATTGCCGTGCAGCTCGATCACTTTGCCGGCCGGCACGCCGCTGTCTTGGTGCAGGTTATCGACGTTCTGCGTGATCACAGCGCTCGCTTTGCCGTGAGCCACCATGCGCGCCACCGCTGCGTGCCCCGCGTTGGGCTTTGCGCCCGTCCAGCCCGCACGCCCGGTGAACGTGCGTGTCCACGCCTCGCGCCGCATCTCCTCGCTGCGCACGAAATCGTCGAACATGATTGGCTTCATCTTGCTCCACACGCCGCCGGGCGAACGGAAATCGGGGATGCCGCTTTCCGTCGAAATCCCGGCGCCGGTGAACACCAAGACGCGCTTGGCGCCCATGATGAGATCGGCGAGGTCCTTGCGCGTTGCCATGGCGGTCACTTCTGCGGCGTGAACGTCACCGGCATCCCGCGGATCGCATAGACGAAATTGTTCGGCGCGACCGTCATCGGCCCCGATTGGCGCATATCCGGGAAGCGCGTGAGAATCTGCTTGTACGTCGCCTCGAGCTGCATCTGCGCCACGCGCTTGCCGATGCACACGTGCGGCCCGTAGCCGAACGCGATGTGCTTGTCGGCGTTCGCGCGCGTCACGTCGAGCTGATCGGGGTTCTCGAACACGCGCTCGTCGCGGTTGGCCGCGCCGAAATACATGATCACTTTCTCGCCCTCGGCGATCTTCTGCTCGGCGATCTCCACGTCCTTCGTTGCCGTCCGGCGCATGTAGATCACGGGGCTCGCCATGCGGATGAACTCGTTCACGGCGTTCGGCAGCAGCGAAAGGTCATTGATCAGCTTCTGCTTCTGCTCGGGGAAGTCCGTCAGCAGGTTCATCGTGCCGGAGATCGTGTTGCGCGTGGTGTCGTTGCCCGCGAACACGATCAGCAGCCACGAGCCGTCGAGATACTCGTCGGCCAAAAATTCGCCGTCGATCTGCGCGCGCGCGATCGCGCTCATCAGATCGGCCTGCGGGTTCTTACGGCGCTCGTGCAGCATGTGCCGCCCGTACTCGAACATCTCGTCTACGGCCGCGATGAACGCGTCGAGGAACGCTTTGGCTTCGGGCGGCAGCTCGGTCGCCGCGCCCTCCATCCCGCCGCCGCCCGCGCTGCGCTCAGCCGCGAACGAATTGGCGATCTCCAGGAAGTGCATCCAGTGCAGGAATTTCGGCCGGTCCGCCTGCGGCACGCCCAAGATCTCGCACAGCGTGAAGAGCGGCAGCTGCGAGGAAAAGCTCTCCACCAGATCGGCAGAGCCGCGCGGCGCCATCGCATCCAGAAGCCGCGTCACCTCGCTGTCGATCTTGTCTTGCAGACCGCGCAGATAGGCCGGCGTGAAATACGGCATGTGCTCGCGGCGCAATTGGAGGTGCGCGGGCGCATCCATATTGATCATCGCGTCGAGCGAGGCGCGCGCCAGCTGCGATTCCGCGCGCCCATGCGCCATCAAAATCCCACCGCGCTGCGAAGAGAACGTCTCGGGGTCGCCATTGATGCGCATCACGTCGGCGTGGCGCGTCACCGCCCAGAAACCCGGCTGCTCATCCGAGTGCTCGTCCATCCAGCACACCGGCGCCTCCGCGCGCATCTTCGCGAACGCGGCGTGCGGCGGTCCGTTGAGGAACGTCTGCGGATGCGCGAGGTCGGCCGGCGCCGCGATCGGATACCGCTTCGGGTTCCGCGCGCCCTTGGGCCCGCCATGCACCACCATGTCGCTGATCAGCCGCATTGTTCTCTCCCTGCCGTCTTCCGGCTTAGCGTGATTTTGAACCGATCCGGCGCCGCGCGCGAGCCCTTCACGCCGCGACATGCCTTGGCGGCGCGTCCTGAACGCGTGAAGATGGGGCATAAGACGGTGCGCGGCCAAGCTGTCGCGGCGGCAATGATAAGGGAGCGAGCGGATGGCCGGGATTTGTGACGGGCGCGTTGTGATCGTAACGGGCGGCGCCCGCGGCATAGGCCGCGAATACTGCCTGATGCTGGCGCAAGAGGGCGCCAAGGTCGTCGTCAACGATCTCGGCGGAGACGCCGCCGGTTCCGGCGGCTCGCAAACACCGGCGCAAGAAGTCGTCGCCGAGATCAAGGCGATGGGCGGCGAAGCCGTCGCCAACGGCGCGGACGTTTCCGATTGGGCCGGCGCCAAGGGTATGATCGATCAGGCCGTCAAAGAGTTCGGCAAGCTCGACGCGATCATCAACAACGCCGGCATCCTGCGGGACCGCATGTTGGTGAACATGACCGAGGAAGAATGGGACCTCGTCATCAAGGTCCACCTCAAAGGCACCTTCGCGCCCGCACATCACGCGGCGGCCTACTGGCGTGACCGCGCCAAGGAAATCGGCGGCCCGGTAAACGCGCGCATCATCAACACGTCGTCCGTCTCAGGCATCTACGGCAATATTGGCCAAACCAATTACGGCGCGGCCAAAGCCGGCATCGCCTCCTTCACGATCATCGCCGCGCGCGAACTTGGCCGCTACGGCATCACCGTCAACGCGATCGCGCCCGGTGCGCTGACACGCATGACGGAGAACCTCGGGCCGCCTCCGAGCGAAGAGCGCAAAGTGAGTGGCAATCCGAAATGGGTCGCGCCGATCGGCGTGTGGCTCGCGAGCGAAGACAGCGCCGGCGTCACCGGCAAAATGTTCGAAGCGAGCGGCAACGTGCTCGGCATCGCCGAAGGCTGGCACCGCGGACCGACAGCGAAGCCCACGCAAGACCCGCGCGAAATCGGCGCCATCGCCCGCGACCTCGTTTCCCGCGCGCGCAAGAACGCCGGCATGAACGGCCAAGACCTCGATTAAAGGGTATCTGGACTAATGGTTTACTTAGCCGACCACGCGAAAGCGACGCCCGATAAGCCCGCGATGATCAACGCCGAAACCGGCGAGATCGTCACCTACAAGGAACTCGACCGCCGCAGCCTGCAGCTTGCAAACTATCTGCACGCGCAAGGCTTCAAGCGCGGCGATCACGTCGCGATCCTAATGGAGAACAATCTCCGCTTCATGGACGCGGTGTGGACGGCGTTCCGCGCCGGTTTCTATGTCACCTCGATCAACCGCTATCTGCCAGCGGAAGAAGCCGCCTACATCGTCAACGATTGCGGCGCCAAAGCGCTGATCTCGTC
>CAZXNY010000163.1:0-6587 GCA_964642205.1 uncultured Caulobacteraceae bacterium | reverse complement strand
GGCCAGTGGGGCCATGTGAACCCGGATATTATCCCGAGCGTCGTCTACACGTACCCGGAAGTCGCCAGCGTCGGCAAAACCGAGGAAGAGCTGAAGGCGGCGGGCGTGAAGTACAAGGTCGGTAAGTTTCCCTTCACCGCCAACTCGCGCGCGCGCACCAATCACGAGACGGACGGGCTCGTGAAGATCATCGAGGACGAAGCCACCAAGCGTGTGGTCGGCGCGCATATGATCGGCGCGGGCGTCGGCGAGATGATCCAGGAAATCTGCGTGGCGATGGAGTTCGGCGCGAGTGCCGAGGACATCGCGCGCACCTGCCACGCGCACCCGACGATGAGCGAAGCCGTGCGCGAAGCGTCAAAAGGTGTGGATGGCTGGACGATGCAAGCCTAGGCGTTCCAACGCTTTGGTGCATTCCTAACGAAACATAACTTTCCCGCGCGCGCCTGAGACGGTTTGGTTGGCGTCCAACGAGCCTTTAGCGGGGTAAGTCACCACATGCTGAGCATTCAGGCGCCGCGGCTGACGCTGATCGCCAACGATTCCACGCTTGCGGCGCTGCAAGCGGATGATCCGGCAAGCTTCTACGACAAGGTCGGCGCGCTTGCGGCCTCGTCCTGGCCGCCCGAGCCGTTCGACGCCGATGGCCTGCAATGGGTGCGGAGCGCCCTCCAGACCGATCCCGATGGCGAAGGCTGGTACGGCTGGGTGCTGCTCGCGGATGCGGGGGAGGGGCGCAAGAAGCTCGTCGGCGCCGCGGTGCTTGTCGGGCGGCCCGATTTCGATGGCGAAGTGGAGCTTGGCTTTGGCGTGCTGCCCGAAGCGCGCGGCCAGGGCTTTGCCGGCGAAGCGATCCAGACGCTGGTCGATTGGGCGCTTAACAACGGCGCTGAACGCGTCGTCGTCCACTTTGCGGCCGAGGATGAGAGCAGCAAGAAGATGCTGAGCGCGAATGGTTTCGTCGATAGCGGGGAAATTCCGTATCCGGGCGTGGCGCGCTACGTGATGGCGAAAGTCGCCTAAAGCGGGCGCTTTCCGCGCATTACCAATCCCTAAACGCAAAAACGCCGGAGCATGCGCTCCGGCGTTTTCTGCTTGGTATGGCGAAGGGCGGAGCTGCTCAACCAGCTCCGCCCTTCCCAGAACCTTACATGGCGGGGGCCGAAGCCTTCTTCGCCTTGCGGGTCGACTTGCGAGCCGGCTTCTTCGCGGTCTTGCGAACGGCCTTCTTCGCCTTGCGAGCCGGCGACTTCTTGGCCTTGCGCACGACCTTCTTCGCGGTCTTGCGAACGGTCTTCTTCGCGGCCTTCTTCGCCGTCTTGCGGACGGACTTCTTCGCGGCCTTGCGAACCGTCTTCTTCGCCGTCGTCTTGCGAACCGACTTCTTCGCGACCTTCGTCTTCTTTGCCTTCTTAGCCATCTTCGTTACTCCGATCTTACTGTGTTGCACTTGGGTTGGGTTGGGAGTGTTTTCGCTCTCCGACGCCGTTTTTGCCTTGTATTTATTGTCAATTGCTTTCTACACGCACGAAGACTGTATTTTTTCGAGATCAGATTTCTCGACTGAAATCGATACTCGCGAATGCTCTAGAACCCTTGGAAAATAAGGCGTTTCGCGATGTGCGCAATGCGCTCAAGCGCGCGGATGCGCGGCGCGATACGCATCGACGAGCGAAAAAAAATCGACGTCCGCGTAGCGCTGAGTCGTCGAAAGCGACTCATGGCCGAGCAATTCTTGGATCGCGCGGAGGTCTCCGCCATGCGCCAAAAGGTGAGTCGCGAACGCGTGACGGAGCGCATGCGGCGTTGCGGAGTCGGGCAAACCTAAACGCGCGCGTAGCAATTGAACCGTGTTTTGCACCGCACGCGGCGAGAGCGCGCCGCCTCTTGCGCCGCGAAAGAGAGGCGCATCGGCGGTGAGCGCGAAGGGCGCGAGCGACGCGTAGCGCGCAACGGCCTCGCGTGCGGCGGCGAGCATCGGCACGATGCGCTCCTTGTTCCCTTTGCCGGTGATGCGCAGCGTTTCAGGGAGCGGGTTGTGTGCGCCAGTGAGCGAGAGCGCTTCGCTGATACGCAGGCCCCCTGCATAGAGCAGCGTGAGCACCGCGGCGTCACGTGCTGCGATCCACGGTGTGGTTTCAGCGCTTTCAGCGTCCGCGATCATCGCCGCGGCGGCGGATTCAGAGACCGGGCGCGGCAGCGTGGGCTTGAGGCGCGGGCCGCGCACGAGCGCGAGGCGCGCGTTGGCCAAGCTGTGGCGGCGCTCGAGATAACGGTAGAAAGCGCGGATCGCTGCGAGCGCGCGTGCGATGGAGCGATCGCCAAGCGCATCGGGCCCTTGGCGGCGGCGCGCGAGATAGGCGCGCAGATCGCGCGGCTCGAGCGCAGCGAGACTTTCGCCGGTCGGCGCTTCGCCCATGTGCTCATTGAGGAACGCAAGAAACGCGGCGACATCGCGCTGATACGCCTCGACGCTGAGCGGCGAGAACCGCCGCTCGTCGCGCAGATGCGCGATGAACGAAGCGAGGAGGGCGTCGGCGAGCATGGCGCGGAGTGTGCGCGCGTGGCGCTTAAGAAATGCGCTACACTTTCAAACTCGCTCCCTCATTCCGGCCGCAGCGAAGCGGAGAGCCGGAATCCAGAGCAAAGCGCACGTTGTGTGGCCGCTGGGTCCCGGCTCTTCGCCGCTTCGCGGCTACGGCCGGAATGAGGGTGCGCGTGTGATGACGCGTCAGCTTTGAGTGGCTTTGCGGGACTCGCTCCGGTCTCTAGATAGAACGGCGCATGAACTCTTCCGCTCGCCTCCGCGCCTTGCAGGCGCTTCGCCGTGGCCGCACGGCGCCGGCGGCTGCGCCTCTGTTCGACGAGCCCGATGATGCCGCGCCCGACCTGGGTGTGGATAAAGTCTCGGTCCTGTTTCCGCTGCCGCTGCCCGAGCCGTTCGATTATCGCGCCGCGAGCACGATGGGGATCGAGCCCGGAATGCATGTGATCGCCCCGATCGGGCCGCGCCTGGTGCGGGGCGTGGTATGGGCGGTGGAAAAGAATTCGCCGGCGGCTGCGAACCTCAAGGCGATCGACGAAGTGCTGCTCAGTGGGCCGCCCGTGCCGGAGATGAGCCGGCGCTTCGTGGATTGGGCGTCGAAATATCTTGTCGCGTCGCAAGGCAATCTCTTGGCGATGACGGTGCGCTCGCCCGACGCGCTGCTGCCGGCGCCGACCTATCGCGTCTACGCGCCGACCGGCGCGCCCGTGAAGATGACGGACGCACGGGCGCGTGTGCTGGCGGAAGCCGCGAAAGAAGAGGTGACAGCGGCCGAGCTTGCGCGGCGCGCGGAGGTGACGGGCGCGGTCGTTAAGGGCCTGATCGATGCGGGCGCGCTGGCCGCTATCGAAAAGAGCGAAGATCCCCCATTCGAAAATCCGAGCCTCGACGTTGAAGCAGCCCGCGCGCGGCTTTCGCCTGCGCAGAACGCTGCCGCCGATGAACTGGTCGCGGCGGTATCAAAAGGCACATTCCAAACCGTGCTGCTCGATGGCGTGACGGGTTCGGGCAAGACCGAAGTGTATTTCGAAGCGGTGGCTACCGCACTCGCGCGCGATCCTGACGCGCAAGCTTTGGTGTTGCTGCCAGAGATTGCGCTGACGCAAGCGGTGATGGCGCGTTTTCAGAAGCGCTTCGGCGTCACGCCTGTGGAGTGGCATTCCGGCATCAGCCACAAAGCGCGCCGGCGTGCGTGGCGCGAGATCGCAGCTGGGCGCGCGCGGCTCGTCGTCGGCGCACGCAGCGCGCTTTTTCTTCCATTTCCAAAGCTTTGTTTGATTGTCGTAGATGAAGAGCACGACCCGTCGTACAAGCAGGACGAGGGCGTTGCGTATCATGCGCGCGACCTTGCGGTCGCCAGGGGAAAGCTAGGGGGCTGGCCAGTAGTCCTGGCGACCGCGACGCCTTCGCTTGAAACACTCATCAATGCGCAGAGCGGGCGGTACGCCCATGTCGTGCTGAGCGCGCGGCATGGCGCGGCGGTGCTGCCGGATGTTGAGCTGATCGATCTCAAGCTCGATCCGCCTGACAAAGGAAAGTGGCTCTCACCTAAGTTAGTCACGGCGGTCGCCGAAGCGCTCGCGCGCGAAGAACAGGCGCTGCTCTATATAAACAGGCGCGGCTACGCGCCGCTGACGCTGTGCAAAGCGTGCGGGCACAAGATGCAATCGCCCGAAACGCAGAGCTGGCTGGTGGAGCACCGCTATTCGGGGCGGCTGGTGTGCCACCTAACGGGCTATTCGATCCCCAAGCCCAAAGCGTGCCCCAATTGCTTGACGATGGACGCGTTCGTCTCGATCGGGCCGGGCGTTGAGCGCGTCGAAGAAGAAGTGCGGCTGCTGTTTCCGGACGCGCGCGTGGAGATCTTCTCATCGGACACCGCGCCCAACGGGGAGGCGGTGCGGGAGATCGTCGGCCGCATGGAGCGCGGCGAGATCGACATCATGATCGGCACGCAGATTGTCGCGAAGGGACACAACTTCCCGAACCTGACGGTCGTCGGCGTTGTCGATGCGGATGCCGGGCTGAAGGGCGGCGATCTGCGCGCGGGCGAGCGCACCTATCAATTGATCTCGCAGGTCGCGGGGCGCGCGGGCCGCGCCGAGCGCAAGGGCCGCGCGATCATTCAGACATACGCGCCGCATGAAGACGTGATGGTCGCGCTCGCCGCACAGGATCGCGATGGATTCTTGGCGGCGGAAGCGGCGGGGCGGGAAGCGGCCGGCATGCCGCCTTATGGGCGGCTCGCATCGGTGATCGTGTCGGGGCCGAGCGATGAAGCGGTGAACGCGGCGTGCGAGATACTCGGCAAAGCTTCGCCTTCGGCAGACGGAGTCGATGTGTGGGGCCCGGCGCCTGCGCCGCTTGCGGTAATCCGCGGCCGCCATCGCCGGCGCTTTCTCGTGCGCGCCGATCGCGGCGTCGATCTCTCTGCGTTCATGAGCGCGTGGATGAGCCGCGTGAAAGTCTCGTCCGCGGTGCGCGTGCAAGTAGACGTCGATCCGTACTCGTTTCTCTGAACGGTGGCGTGTTGCCCGCTCCCGCCGGCCATGCAACGGTTGGCGGGGGAGGGAGCGGCCATGCGGTGGATGCGCACGTTGCTCGTGGGGCTCGCGGTGTTCGTGAGCGTAGTGGCGGTTTCACCACCAGCGCATGCGTATCGCAATGTCTTGTCCATCGCGCCGCGTCAGCAACAGACGCCTGTCTGGTGCTGGGCGGCGGCAATCGAGATGGTGTTTCGCTATCACGGCGCGCCCAATCTCAATCCCGCCGGCAACATGCAGTGCGCGATCGTCGCGACGCGCGGCCCGGCGTGCGCGCAGAATTGCTTCAATTGCGTGGTCTCGGCCGGAACGCTGCACAACACGGTGGCGTCGATGAACGTCTATCGGCGTATGTCGGCGCAAGCCAATCGGCGATTTCCAAATGTGTACTTCTCAATCACCGGACTCCAATCGTTTGGCGCGATCGCCGATGCGATCGATGCGCGCGAGCCCATGATTGCCGGCATTTCTCCCAACGCCGGGGGAAGAATCTATCCTGCCGGGATGGCCGAACATGCGGTGGTGCTTGTCGGTTACGATGATGTGCGCAGAACAGTCATCGTGAACGACCCATATCCCTATCCGCCCGCGTTCAACCCGTATGCGCGCGCCCGCGCGGCGCAACTCGGGCCGGGGCGATATGAAGTCTCTTACCAAGCATTCGTGCAGATATTGGGCTATCGCGACACGATCTTGATCGGCGCCTAGATGGAGCGGACGCATGTCGAACATTGATGCGCGATCGGTAGAGGAGCGGCTGAACGCGCTTGAAACGGAAAAGCAGCGCCGCGGGCTGGTCGCCTCGTCGCTCAGCGTCGTTGCGGTGCTGGTGTCGCTCGTGACGGGTGGGTTCACTGTGTACGACCGCGTGGTGGAGCGCCCCCGCGCCGAGATGAACGCGCGCGTCGAGGCCTTTGCTCGCACCATGGCTGAAATTGCTGACGCTGCAGCGCAATCTGCGCAACGGAGCGCCGAGGCAAGTTCGCCGGCGGTCGCGCAGGCGATCTTGTTTGCAGCCGTCTCGCAAATCCGCGGGCGGCTTGTCACCGCCGAACAACAAGCTAGCGGGATCGAAGGGCGCGTCACGTCTAGCCAGTACATCGCGCTCGCGGAGGCCAACAACTTTATCGGCGAATACGCAGATGGCGTCCGCTTTGCCGAGGCGGCGCTCGTTGGCGCGACAGATCCGATCGATGTGGCGTCCGCCCACCGGATCCGTGCGACCGGTCTTCTGAACCGCCCGGGCGGACCAGACGTCGCTGCTGTGCGCGCGGCGCTAGAGGCGGCGGAGGCTGCGCTTGTCGGCCAGGAGCGGTTCCGACTCAGTATTTCGCGCGGCAACCTGATCGTCGACCGCATCGTGCTCGAGTACGGCTTTGGCGATTGCACCGCCATTCCAGCGCTGATGGCTGCGTTGCGCGAAACCGATGCCGCAACGGACATAACACCCGAAGCGCGCACGGATTGGGGTATGCGCCTCGCGGGAACGGAGCGCACGT
>CAZXNY010000162.1:0-6607 GCA_964642205.1 uncultured Caulobacteraceae bacterium | reverse complement strand
CCGTGGATGAACAAGGCGCTCGAAACCTCGCAGCGCCGCGTCGAACAGCGCAACTACGAAATCCGCAAGAACCTGCTGAAGTTCGACGACGTGACGAACGATCAGCGCAAAGCGATTTTCGAGCAGCGCATCGAATTCATGCGCACCGCGGACGTTTCGCCCATCGTCCGTGATATGCGCCACGACGTGTGCGAAAAGCTCGTCGCGCGCAGCATGCCCGAGAAGGCCTATGCCGAGCAGTGGGATATCCCGACGCTGATCGAAGAAACGGTTGAAGTCTTCGGCATCGATTTGCCGTTCGATCGTTGGGCCGCCGAAGAGGGCATCGCGCACGAAGAAGTGCTCGAGCGCATGGTCAAGGAAGTTGACCGCGCCTACGCTAACAAGGCCGCCCAGCTCGGCGCCGATCGCCTGCGCGCCGTCGAAAAGCAAGTGCTGCTCTCGGTCGTCGATATGCGCTGGCGTGAGCACTTGGGTCAGCTCGATCACCTGCGCAGCGTGATCCACTTGCGCGGCTATGCGCAGCGCGATCCGCTGAACGAGTTCAAGACCGAAGCGTTCACGCTGTTCGAGCGGATGCTGCTCGATCTGCGCACCACCGTCACGCGCATGCTGATGCAGCTGCAAGTCGGCCAGCCCGCGCCCGCCCAGCCGCCGCAAACGCTGCAGACCGTGGAGATCCACGCCGATCCGCGCACGGGCGAAAACGAAATGGGCGCGTTCGACGATCCGGCGGCCGGCTTCGATCGCCACGACCCGCGCACCTGGGGCAAAGTCTCCCGGAACGCCCCATGCCCATGCGGCTCGGGCAAAAAGTACAAGCACTGCCACGGCGTGGTGGGCGAGGCGGCCAGCGCTTAGACGAAGCGTCCAATCGGCAACACAAAAGAGCCGCCGGCTTTCACCGGCGGCTCAATCGTCTTTAGCCTACCGCGCGCTTAGCTGCGGCGGTTGTTCCAGTCGCCGCGCTCAGCGCGGATTTGTGCGCTCAAGCGGTCGAACCGGCGGTCGAGGTCTTGGCGCTCTTGCCAGCTCAACCCGTTGCGGCGGTACGTAACCTCAAGCCGCGCGATTTGCTGGAACTCAGAGCGCAAGCGCGTGGCTTCACGGCGCGAGAGCGACCCGTCCCGCACGCCCGCATCGATGCGCGCATCGAGCTGACGTTGGCGCTGGTTGATGTTCTGCCAATTGTCGCCTTGGCGGTCGTGACGCTCGTAGCGAATGCGCTGGCTCAGCGCGTCGAAGCGCCGATCGAGATCCGCCATCTCTGCGCGTGACAGGCCGTTACGGCGATACTGCGCTTCAAGCCGCGCGATGCCGCTGTACTCGCTGCGCAGCTGATAAGCTTCGTTGCGCGTCCGCGAGCCATTGCGCACGCCCATGTCGATGCGCTGTTCAAGGTTCGCTTGGCGCGCGTTGATCGGCTGCCAGCCCGCTTGCGCGGAAGCAGCGGGCGCCGTCAGCGCAAGAGTCGCGGCCGCGGCGGCGAGAAGCAAAGTCTTCTTCATGACACTCTCTCTCAGTCTCTCTTTTATTCCGTGCCAACCTGGCCGCGTTTCTAACGGCGCCAGGCTGTGTCGAGGCTGAATCAACCGCTCACTTTCCGCACCGTTCCGAGGCGCCCTCCGGTTCCCGCAGATATTCAGTTTGAATTCATCCGGCTTGCCCCTGCGTCGCGGGGCGGCATGGACAAGTTCCACCAAGCGCAGCATACGGAGCGCAATTCGTTGAGGAGCAGGCATGCAGGGCGATTTGATCGTCGTGTTCGGCGGGTCGGGCTTTGTCGGCACGCAAGTCGTGCGGGCGCTGGCCAAGCGCGGCAAGCGCGTGCGCGTGCCGATGCGCCGCCCCCACCTTGGCCATGAGCTGCGCGTCACCGGCGATGTCGGCCAAGTGCAATTGGTGCAGGCCAATGTGCGCTACCCCGAGTCCGTCGCCGCAGCGCTCGATGGCGCCGATGGCGTGATCAATTGCGTCGGCCTTCTCTCGGAGAAGGGCCCGCAAACGTTTTCCGCCGTGCAGGCCGAAGGCGCCGAAGCGATCGCGCAAGCCGCCGCCGCGCGCGGGATCACGCGCTTCGTCCAAGTCTCCGCGATCGCCGATCCGAAAACCGGCGCGCGTTACGCCCGCACCAAAGCCGCCGCGGAAGACGCCGTGCGCGCCGCCGTGCCGAGCGCAACCATCGTGCGCCCCTCGCTCGTGTTCGGTTCGGAAGACGGGTTCTTCAATCGCTTCGCCAACATGGCCAAGTTCGCGCCCGCGCTGCCGTTGATCGGTGGCAAGACCAAATTCCAACCCGTCTATGTCGGCGATGTCGCCGAAGCGATCGCCAACGCGATCGACCGTGAAGACGCGCGCGGCCAAACCTACGAGCTCGGCGGTCCGCGCACATACACGATGCGCGAGCTGATGACCTTCATCACCGAGACGATCGATCGCCCGCGCCCGCTCGCGCCGATCCCGTTCTTCGCCGCGACGCCGCTCGGCATGCTGCTTGATGCAATGTACCGGCTCTATCCGTTCGCGAACGCGCCGCTCACGGGCGATCAGGTCGCGCTCTTGAAGCGGGACAATGTCGTCTCGCCGGGCGCGAAGACGATCGCCGATCTCGGCGTCACGCAACTCGAAAGCGTCGAGTCCGTCGTGCCGAACTATCTCTGGAAGTTCCGCCCCTACGGCCAATTCCAGACGCGCCAAAACGCCTAAGGCGCACGCGTAACAAGCGCCGCACAAGACGGCGCGAAAAATGGGGAGGGGACCATGGCGCGCACGCCCGCGATGCTCACGGCGCTGTTCGGCGTCATCACGATCTTCGTGACGTTTCTGTTCGGCGCGCTGCCCGAAAGCGTCGCCGCGCAGAGCTGCGCCATTCGCGGCGTGATGCTGCCCTTCGAATTTGCGCGCAGCGCCGGCGATCTTGAAGCGTTGTTCGGCGCGTACGGCGCCGATTGCCACCAGCTGCGCATCGAAGCGATGAACGCGCAGAACGCACTCGATCTGCGCGCCTACATTCCGGCGTACAGCGCCTTCATGGCGTGCGCCGCAGTCTATCTCGGTGGTCGCGCGCCGCTCGCGCTTGCGGCGATCCTGTGCGCGATCGGCGCTGCGCTGTCGGACATTTGGGAAACCACCGCGCTGCTCGATCTCGCCAACCGCATGAACCGCGTCGATGCGTTTGCATCGCCCGCGCAATTCGCGCCCGCGCTCGATGTGCTCACCATCGCGTCGCGGCTCAAATTCGGCCTGATTGGGCTGCACGGCGTGCTTATCGGCGCGCTCTGCCTCACGCTGCCGAAACGCCGGCTCATCATCGGCGTGCTCGCGCTCGCCGCCGCACCCGCGATTGCGGTCTTGCTGCTCTCGCCGCCAACCGAGACGGCAATGCATCAGATCTACATGGGTCTGATGTTTCTCGCGTGGACGCCGATCTTGCTGATCGCGCTCAAGGAAAGCATGTTTCCGCGCCCCGCTTAGGCGGGCGTCATCTCTGGCGTCAGATGCACGGCCGTGAGGCCGTGCGCGGCAAGCCGTTCGGCCACGATCGCGCGGTGGCACTCATGCCAGTCGTGCTCAAGGCACAGGAGACACGCCGGCGCGTCCTTCGCGATCTCCGCCGCCTCAATCAGCGCGAGCTGGCTCTCGGGCGTCTCAAGCTTCTGCTCGAAGATGTGATGCATGGTCTGCGTGTCGCCGCGCTTGGCCGCATCGCGCCCCGCCTTCGGCGTGCCGAGCGCGCGCATGTGCTTATACGCAATGCCCGCTTCGCCAAGCGAGGCGTCCAGCATCCGCCGCGAAAATCCCGCGCGCCGTGAGTTCGGCAGTTCGCGCACATCGATCAGCGTCTTCACGCCCGCCGTGCGCAAGGCGGCGATCACCTCGCTGAGTGAGCCGCGCTCATAGCCGATGGTGTAAAGCTTCGTCACAGATACCCAAACTGCACGGCGCCCAGCAGCACGGCGCCCACCACGATCCGATACCACGCGAACGGCGCAAACCCGATGCGCGTCACGTAATCGAGGAACGGCTTCACCACGATCGCGGCGGAGATAAACGCGAACACGAAGCCAACCGTGATCTCGGCGACGCGATCCGGCGTGATGTGGTCCTTCACCTTGATGAAGTCGTAGATGAACGCCGCGACCATCGTCGGCATCGCGAGGAAGAACGAGAACTCCGCCGCCGCGCGCCGGTCGAGCCCCGCCAGGAGGCCGCCATAGATCGTCGCGCCGGAACGCGAGACGCCGGGGATCATCGCAACGCACTGCCCGAAGCCCACCAGGATCGCGCGCCAGATCGGCGTCTGCGCCGCATCCGTCACCACCGGCTTCGGCGCAAAGCGTTCCAGCAGCAGCATCGCAAAGCCGCCAATGAGCAGCGCCCATCCGATCACGACGAAGCTCTCGTAGAGCACCGTCTTCACGTAATCGGCCGCGAAGAAGCCGATCACCACGGCCGGCAGAAACGCGAGGAACAGCATCAGCGCAAAGCGCCGCGCCTCGGGCTTGGTCGGCAGGCCCGTCACGACGTCGAAGATGCGTTGCCGGTAAAGCCACATGACCGCGAGGATCGACCCAAGCTGGATCATCACCGTGAAGACGCCGCCCGGGTCGTCGAACCCGATCAGCTCGGCGCCCATCAGAAGGTGCGCAGTCGAGGAGATCGGCAGAAACTCGGTCAGGCCCTGCACGACCCCGAGAAGCGCCGCCTTCAAGAGTGCTGCGATGTCCAAAATCCGGTCCCCCTGCTGCGCGCGCGATCATGGCGTGCGTCGATTGCAGGCAAAAGCATCGATATAAGACAGCTATACTGCCTAAAATGCCGAAATTCCGCTTGCGGAGCACCAAGGAAGCGCATATCCGGCGATCTCAACGCGATATTGGGGGTCGGCATGGCCGAGCGGATGCTGAAATTCGTCGCCGTCGGCCCGAACGGGCCGGCCAAGCGCGCCGCGTCCGAGCGCCGCGGGGACTTTCATGAGGTCTATCGGGAGTTCATGGCCGAAAAAGCCGCCGACCAGGCCGCCCGCTGCTCCCAATGCGGCGTGCCTTTCTGTCAGTTTCACTGCCCTTTGCAGAACAATATCCCGGACTGGCTGCGCCTCACCGCTGAAGGCCGGCTTCAGGAGGCCTACGCGCTTTCGGCCGCCACCAATTCCATGCCCGAGATCTGCGGCCGCATCTGCCCGCAGGACCGGCTGTGCGAGGGCAATTGCGTCATCGAGCAATCGGGCCACGGCACGGTCACGATCGGCGCGGTCGAAAAGTACCTGACCGAGACGGCGTTCCGCGAAGGCTGGGTCGCGCCGCTGACGCCCGGCCGGCCGCGTGGCCAAAGCATCGGCATCGTCGGCGCCGGCCCTGCCGGCCTCGCCGCGGCCGAGAGCCTGCGCGAGCGCGGCTATGACGTGACGATCTATGACCGGCACGATCGCGCGGGCGGCCTGCTGGTCTACGGCATCCCGAACTTCAAACTCGAGAAGGACGTCGTCGCGCGCCGCGTCGCGCGCCTCGAGGCGGGCGGCGTGCGCTTCGTGCTCAATTGCGAGATCGGCCACGATCTTTCGTATGACGATCTGCGCGCGCGCCACGATGCGCTGCTGGTCGCGACCGGCGTCTACAAAGCGCGCGCGCTCGATCTGCCGGGCAAAGCGAAAGGCCCGGTCGCGGCGCTCGATTATCTCATCGCCGCCAACCGCGTCGGTCTCGGTGATGTTGTCGCAGATCACGCGAGCGGCGCGCTCGACGCGAACGGCAAGCGCGTCGTCGTCATCGGCGGCGGCGATACCGCGATGGATTGTGTGCGCACCGCCGTGCGCCAAGGCGCCAAGAGCGTGACGTGCCTCTACCGGCGCGATCGCGCCAACATGCCCGGTTCGCAGCGCGAAGTGATGAACGCCGAAGAAGAAGGCGTGGTGTTCGATTGGCTCGCGGCGCCGAAGGAGTGGCTGGGCGCGCGCAAGCTCGCGGGCGTGCGCGCTGTGCGCATGCGCCTGGGCGCGCCCGATGCGTCTGGGCGCCAAGCGCCTGAGGAAGCGCCGGGCACGGAGTACGAAGCGCCCGCCGATATGGTGATCGCCGCGCTCGGCTTCGATCCGGAAGATTTGCCGGAGCTCTGGGGCGCGAACGATCTCAAAGTCTCGCGCTGGGGCACGCTCAAAGTCGATCACCGCACGATGATGACAAGCGCGCCGGGCGTTTACGCTGCGGGCGACATCGTGCGCGGCGCGTCGCTCGTCGTGTGGGCGATCCGCGAAGGGCGCGACGCCGCCGACGCCATCCACGCCAACCTCAAAGAACGCGCCGCCGCCTCGACGCGCGTTGCAGCGGAGTAGCGCCCATGCCGCGCCGCACCTCGACCATGACGCCGCAAGATCGCGCCCGAGCGCAAGCGCGCCGCCGCGCTGACACCGGCCCGGACGCGCAATGGAAGAAGAAGCGCAGCGAAAACGACGCGCGAGTGGAGCGCAAAGCCGCGAAAGTGGAGCGCGATATTCCTCCCCCGTTTACGGGGGAGGTGTCCGCAAAGCGGACGGAGGGGGGAGGCAGCGGCATGGGCCCCCACTCCGCGCGGCGCGCCCCCACCACCCCCCCATAAGGGGGGGGCAATT
>CAZXNY010000161.1:0-6617 GCA_964642205.1 uncultured Caulobacteraceae bacterium | reverse complement strand
TGGTGATCGAAGACGAAGCGTCCGCACGCGATCTCTTCCGCCGCGCGCTCGGGCGCTTGCCGCTCGCGGTTGTCGAGGCGGCGACGGCGCATGACGGCTTTGCGCGCGCCAAGGACGAAACGCCGGCGCTGATCGTGCTCGATATTCACTTGCCGGATCGCTCAGGCTGGAACCTTCTCGCCGAGTTCAAGGCGCATCCGGTGTTGCAGAACGTGCCGGTGCTTGTGGTGAGCATCGACGATGATCGTGCGCGTGCGCTGCGGCTCGGCGCATGCGATCACTTGGTCAAGCCCGTCGATCGTGAGCGGCTGGCGGCGAGCGTCATTCGCTTTGCGCTTTCCGAAGCGCCGCGCACGCCGGCTGTAAAGCCGCAAGCGCAAGCGGCGGAGGACGCAGCCTAGGCGCGAATATTTTCTTGGGGCTCGCGTTGCGAAAGCTCCCATTCATGCATCGTGGTTAGTGTTGACGCCGCATAAACAAGAATAGGGCGGAGGCGGCCATGTCCTGGCTTGTCGACCAGTGGAAGATCCTGACGGCGACAGCTGAGCGCAGCGGCGGCGCCGTTTCGGATCAGGCCGCGAACCGCGCGCGCGATCATCGCTTGGCGATGTCGTTCCTGACGGCGCTGATCGCGTCCTATTGGATCGGCCCGCTCGCGGCGAGCGCGTGGGTGCTTTGGATCGTCGGGTACGAACTCGTCGGTCTGCCGTGGGTGCTGCGCACGTTCATCCACCCGATCAACCGGGCGCGCCCGAAAGAGGCGCACCGCCGCGCGGCGATTTTGACGTTTGTCGGCTCGTGCTTCTTCGTGGCGGGCTGGGCTCCGGCGTGGATCGTGGGCGGGGAGAGCGCGAGCTATTTTGCGGCGCTCTGGCTCGCATGCGCGCTCATTCACGCGCTGGTCTATAACTCGAACGATCGCGTCCTGTTTCTGTCTTCGTGCGCGCCGGGCGTGATGGTCGCGATTGTGGTGCCGTTCGTGATCGGCGGAAACCTGCTGTTGCCACTCGTGCTGATGCTCGCCACCGGCCGCGTTCTGGTGACGACCTATATCGCGCAGCGCGACCGCAATGCGCTGCTGAGCTCGGTGATGGAAAACCGCCTGCAGCGCAAAGCGGCCGAAGAGTCGAACGTCGCCAAGTCGCAATTCCTGGCCACGATGAGCCATGAGCTGCGCACCCCGCTCAACGCCGTCATCGGCTACGCGGAAATCCTGGAAGAAGATCTCGACGCGGACGGCAACCAGCCGGGCGCGGCGGACGCGGCGCGTATCCGCCGCGCCGCGCGCAACCTTCTTGTGCTGATCAACGAGGTGCTCGACTTCTCAAAGATCGAGGCGGGCCGGATGGAATTGTCCGAGTCCGAGACGGATGTGAGCGCGCTCCTGCAGGATGTGGTGGAAACCACACAGGTGATCGCGCAGCAAAATGGCAATGCGATCGACGTGGCGATCGATGAGAGCGTTGGCGCGCTGGTGTTCGATGCGCAGCGCGTCAAGCAATGCGTGCTGAACCTCGTTTCGAACGCGTGCAAATTTACCAAGGACGGACGCGTTTCGATCCGCGCGACGATCGCGCATGAGCGGGGCGGCGACATGCTGTCGATCGCCGTCGTCGATACCGGCTGCGGCATCACCGAGACCGACCAGGCGCGCCTCTTCCAGCCGTTCGTGCAGGCCGACGGCTCAAGCACGCGCAAGCATGACGGCACCGGCCTTGGGCTCGCGATCACCCGCAAGCTCGCGCAGCTGATGGGCGGCGATGTCGATATGGAAAGCGCCGTTGGCGTTGGGTCGCGGTTCACGTTGCGCATCGCCGCGCGCCGGACCGAGACGGCTTCGGCGGGCGGCGAGGGGCCGCCGGTGCTGGTGATCGAAGACGAGGCCGCTGCGCGTGAGCTGACACGGCGTGCGCTCGCGCGGCTGCCGTTCGCGGTGCATGGCGCATCGACCGCAGCGGAAGGCCTGCGGCTCGCGCGCGAGCTTTCGCCTGTGCTCATTCTGCTCGATCTCCACCTGCCTGACGGTTCGGGCTGGGATGTTCTGGCGGCGCTTCGGCAAGATGGCGCGCTCAAGGACACGCCCGTCATGGTGTGCACGGTGGACGATGCGCGCGCGCGTGCGCTCGCGTCCGGCGCGTGCGAGCATCTGCAAAAGCCGATCGACCGCGATCAGCTTGCGGCGGCCGTGATGCGTTTTGCCCGCACGCCGCATGAGACGCAGGGCCACAGCCAAAGCGGCCGCGCCGTCGCGTAGTTGTCGTGCGCGCGCCAGCGCGCTAGCGCTTGTGCATGAGCACCCTCGCCATTGTGCCGGCCGATCGTGAGCGTGGCGCACGCGCCATCGCGAACATGATGCAGCTTTACATGCATGACTTCTCCGAGTTCTGGGCCGGTGAAGCGCGCGGCGAACTTGGGCCCGACGGACGTTTTCCGGACTATCCGCTACAAACTTATTGGTCTGGCGATCGCCGCCGCGTTCCCTTGCTGATCGAGCGAGCGGGCGCGCCGGTTGGCTTTGCGCTCTTGAACGATCATGCGCATAGCGGCCTTCCCGCCGATTGGAGCATGGCCGAGTTCTTTATCGTGCGGAAACACCGGCGCGGCGGAACGGGCACGGCGGCGGCCAGGCTCATCTTCAGCGCCTATCCCGGCCAGTGGGATGTCGCGGTCGCGCGCAGGAATACGGCGGCGCACGCGTTTTGGGGACGGGCGATCGCATCGCATCCGCAGGCCAGCGCGCACGAAGAGCTGGACCGCGACGACGTGCTCTGGAACGGCGCGATCTTCCGTTTCCGGATCGGCTGACGCCGCTTGCAAGGCCCGCACGCGGCGGCTACGGCTCAGCCCTCGCGGCGTGAGGGCGCGCGCGAAGGGGAGACGCGCGATGCGCTTCAGGCCTGCCATGGCGGCGCTCGCCGCGCTTCTTGCGATCGCGCCTGCCGCGCCCGCGCAAGAGATTGGCACAGCCGCGCAAACCGCGCGCTATCTTGACCGCGGCCTCGCTGCGCATGCCGCGCTGGGCTACCGGGCCGATCCCGCGTTTCAGACATTCAGCACGCCGCAGCGTTTGATGGGCGGCGCGCTTTGGCCGATCGAATTGCAGCGCGGCGTGAATTATCGAATCTATGGCGCGTGCGACATCGATTGCAGCGACGTCGATATGGAATTGTACGACACGGCTGGCGTCTACGTCGATCGCGACATCGCGACGGACGCGACTCCCTACGTCCAGATCACGCCCACGCAAACAGGCCGGCACTATGTGCGTATCTGGCTCGCGGCGTGTGAGAGCGAGCCGTGCTTTGTGGCCGCGCGCGTCGTCTCCGGCGGGCGCCCGCAAGAGCGCGCCGTCGCACAAGGCGATTCCGGCGGCGCATTCGCCGCGGCCGTGCGTGCGCACCTAGAGCGCGCAACTGCCGCCGCTGCGCGCGAAGGCTTCACACCGTTCGGGCCCGCCGAAAACATCGCGGGCCTGCGCATGGGCGAGCGCGGCCAGAGCGTGCCGTTTACGCTCGAAGCCGGGCGCGCGTACCGCTTCACCGCCGCATGCGATACCGACTGCACCGACATCGACATCGAAGTCACGGATGCGCGCGGCGCCGTGATCGGCCGAAACCTCGATGTCGACAATCCAACCAGCGTCACCGTCACGCCGCAACGCGCTGGGCAACACAACGTGCGCATCTGGCTCGCCGCCTGCGCACAAGAACCCTGCTATGCGGCGCTCAAAGGCTTCGCGCGCGCGCGATGAGAAAAGGACCGACTATGCGCATTCTTTCTGTCGCGTTCGCAGCCTTGGCGCTGTGCGCAATGCCCGCATCCGCGCAGCAGCGCGCAGGCAATGCCGATTACCAGGGTCAGGTGCGCAACTACCTGTCTCAACAATCAGGCAAGCATACGAGCGAAGGCTTCCGCCCGGACACGACCGTGCCCGACGTCATTCGCCCGCTGCGGCTCGAAGGCGGCGTCATCTGGCCCGTGCAATTGCGGCGCGGCGTGACGTATCGTGTGTTCGCGGTGTGCGACAACGATTGCTCGGACGTCGATCTGGAAGTGTACGACGCGGCGGGCGCGTTCGTCGGGCGTGACGTTGCCGTCAACGACACCCCCTATGTTGAGATCACGCCTGCGGCGGATGGCGTCGCCTATGCGCGCATCTGGCTCGCGGCATGTGAGAGCGAGCCGTGCTACGTCGGCGCGCGCCTCTTCCGGCGCGGCCAATAACGAGAGACGGATGACGCAGCCAGTATTGGCGCCGGACGCATGCGGCACGATGACTGACGTGCGCGCGGGCGTCGACGCGCTTGACCGCGAACTCGTTGCGCTGCTGGCGCGCCGCCAAGCCTACATGGCCGCCGCAGCGCGCATAAAGGCTAAGCGCAGCGCCGTGCGTGACGTCGCGCGGGTCGAGGCGGTGGTCGCCAATGTGCGCGCGGCCGCTGCGGAAGCGGGGCTTTCGCCCGCCATCGCCGAGCCCGTGTGGCGCACGTTGATCGAGCGCTGCATCGCGCACGAGATGGCGTTGTTTGACCGGAAAAGCGCGTAATCGGCGCTTTCCCGCCAGGGATGCATCGGCCTGCTGACTTCGCGTTCCGGCGCCTTTATGGTGAATGGCAGGGATTGGCGCTGGGGCGGCTTCGGGCAGACGATGGCCGCATTGCTTAACAAGAACGGCTGCGCTCGCGCCGCGCGCGAGAGTGCGGGCGCGCATGCGTCGGTTCCTTGCCGCGCGTGGCGCGCATGCGCGTGCAATGCTAGGTGCTGTCGCTCGCCTCAGGCGGAGGGGTGAGGGGCATGCGGGTCGCTTTCTGGGTTGTCGCGACGATCGCGCTGATAGTCGGCGCGCTCTATGGCGTCGGCTACTTTCTATTGCCCAACACGCTGGACGTGACGCGCACCATCGCGATCGAACGGCCGCGCGCCGCGATCTTCGCGATGAGCAACGATCTCACCATCGCCAAGGAATGGTCGCCCTATTACGCGCGCGATCCGGACGCCGACTACGCGTTCTCGGGCGAGGGGCCTGGGCCCGGGCAGACGATGCGCTGGGCGAGCAACGTGCGCGACGTCGGCGAGGGGCGCATGACGATCGTGCGCTCGACGCCGAACCGCGAAATCGAAACCATCCTGCAATTGGGCGACCGCGCGACGCTGAACGGGCGCTTGATGATCGAGCCGACGGCGACGGGCTCGTCGGTGGCGTGGTCGCTCTCGGCGGCCTGCCGCGAAGGCGCGATCAACATCCCGTGCCGCTATATGAACTTGGTGCTCGAACGCTCGATCACCAAGGATCTCGATAGCGGGCTTTCGCGCCTCAAGGCGCTCGCCGAACAGCTGCCGGACGTCGATTTCGAAGGGCTGGCGACGGAGATTCTGCAGGTTGCGCCCCAGCCGTTCGTGTTCGTGGAAGCGCGCACGACGTTCACCGATTCCGGTGAAGTGCAGCGCGCGCTCACGATGGGCATCCAGCAAGTGCGCGACTACATGACCCAAACCTCGCTAACGCCCTCCGGGCCGCTGGTGCGGGAAACGCGCAGCTGGGACCAGGCGCAATCGGTGATGAGCTTCCGCGTGGGCTACCCGTTCCAGGGCGCGGTGCCGCTCACGGTTGTGGGCGCGCAGATCGGCGAGACGCCGTCCGGGCGGGCGCTGCGCGTGCTGCATGTCGGGCCGAGCACGGCGATGCAGGACACGTACATGAAGGCCGATGCGTATCTGCAGGCGCATAGGATCGCGCGGCGCGAAGGGGCGATGCCCTGGGAAGTCGTGCTCGCCGACGATGCGGGCGCGCCCGAAGGCGCGACGCGCGTGGAGATTTACTTCCCGCTGCAATAGCGGCGTGCTCTACGTCGGACCATGACATCCGATGCCGGCCTGTTTCGCATCGTGGCGCCGATCGCGCTGCTGATCGCGTCCAACATCTTCATGACGATCGCCTGGTACGGGCACCTGAAGCACAAGGCCTCGCCGCTGATGCTCGCGATCATCGTGAGCTGGGGCATCGCATTCGTGGAATATTGCTTGGCCGTGCCGGCGAACCGGATTGGCTACGGCGTCTATTCCGCGGCGGAGCTGAAGACGATCCAGGAAGTGATCACGCTCCTGGTGTTTGCGGTGTTCTCTGTCGTCTATCTCGGCGAGGCGCTGACGTGGCGCCATGCGCTTGGCTTTGCGCTGATCGCATCTGGCGCGGCGGTCGTGTTTTCGGCGCGCGCGGCGGCGTAGCTCAAAGCAAAAGGCCCGCGCGGGATGCGCGGGCCTTCGCACTTACGAGTGTAGAGGTGACGCCGCTTATTCAGCGACCATTTGGAGGTTCACGGCTTTCGGACCTTTGCCCTTGGTGTCGGGCAGGGTCTGGAAGCTGATGCGCTGGCCTTCGTTGAGCGGAGGCATGCCCGCGCGCTCAACGGCGCTCACGTGCACGAACACATCGGCGCCGCCGTCATCGGGCGTGATGAAGCCAAAGCCGCGCGCGGCGTTGAAGAACTTCACGGTGCCGTTCTGCGGATCGCCGAGCGGTGCGCGCGGGGGCCGATCGCCGCCGCCGAAACCGCCGCCGCCGCCGCCACCGCCGCCGAAACCGCCGCCGCCACCGCCGCCGCCATAGCCGCCGCCAC
>CAZXNY010000160.1:0-6648 GCA_964642205.1 uncultured Caulobacteraceae bacterium | reverse complement strand
GGCTGCGGCGGGCGAAAGCGGTTCGCGCCTGCGGTGGGGGCCGCGTAGGGCACGCCCTTGAACACCGCGACGCCGCCGGACATGAGGCCGCGCACTTTGCCGTTCGCGGTTTCGACGATTGGAAACAGGCGCGCTTCAGCGGCGGCAAGTGAATCTTGATTGGTCATGGCGGTCTTTCCGCTAGCGGTGCAGCACGCGGCCGAGCTGCTGGGTTGGATATTTTTCCATCGCGAGGCGTTCAGCGCGATGCGGATCGCGCGCCGTTTGTGGCGCAACGTCGAACAGCATCACGGTGCGGTTCGCGGCATCGTAACTCTCCCATGCCGGGATCGCAGCGTTGTTTGGGTTGCCGGTGCGCGCAAAGGCGAGCCAAGTTTCGCTCATCGCCTGCGCGAGCGCGGCGGTTTCTTCGGTCTCCGGCCCCGTCATCTGCGGCGCGCGGGCGACATTGTCGAACATGAACGGCAGATCGAGCGAGTGCGGCGTGATGCGCCGGCCGCCTTCGACCGGAGTCTTCCACATCAACCGGTAGGACCAGACCGGTGCGCCGCCTTGTGCGGCCTTGCGTTCGGTCTGCAAGACCGAGTCGCGCCAATATCCGCGCGCGGTGGTGATCTTGAAGAAGAGTTCCGATGGATTGGCGCCGGGGCTTTCGGCCCGGAACGTCGTAACGACGGAGGTGATGTCTTCGGCCGGGATAAACGCCTTCAGCCGTTCGAGGAGCGCTGCTTCATCGAGCGTGAACGTGGTTTCATCGGCGCTTCCGAGTTGGTTGGAGAGCTCCGTCCGGCAGGTGCCGATCATCATGGGAATATCGCGCGCTGTTGGCGGCGCTTCGGGATCCCAGGGATGGGCTGCAAACGTGGCGACATCGAGCGTAGGCGAAAACCGCACCGAGGTCGCGCGCGCAAGATCGCGGTTGGCGCGCAGCATATCGCGCATCGGGACGTCCTGCAGGCGACGCCCATCGGCTTTCGTCAGCCCGAAATGCGCGAGCAGGCGCTCAGCGTGCTGGTTCGCGCGTTCACGCGCCATCAACCGCAGGTGCGAGCCGCTCTGCACGATCGCGCGATGAAACATGCCTTGTGCGCGCGCCGATGCGGTGAGGAGGCTCACCTTGCGCCCGCCGCCAGATTGGCCGTAGATCGTCACACAATCTGGGTCGCCGCCAAACGCCGCGATGTTGTCGCGCACCCATGTCAGCGCTTGCACGAGATCGAGATAGCCCGCGTTCGCCGAACCGGTGAAATCGTCACCGAGCAAATCGGCCAAGTGGCAATGGCCGAAAATGCCGAGCCGGTGATTGATCGAAACGCACACCACATCGCCGCGCCGCACCAAGTTCGAGCCGTCGTAGAGCATGCTTGAGCCGGAGCCCGCTTCGAACCCGCCGCCATGCAACCACACCAGCACCGGGCGCTTGCCGCTGTCGGCCGCAGACGTCCACACGTTGAGCGCGAGGCAGTCTTCGCCGCGCTCGGGGCGGTTGCCTTCAAAGCCGCCTTCCGCGAGCCGCCCCGGCGCTTGCGGCGCGGTTTCGCCGTAGAGCACGCAGGCGCGAACGCCGGTCCACGCGCTAACGGGTTGCGGCGCGCGAAAGCGGTTCGCGCCGCTCGTGGGCGCGCCATAGGGAATGCCGCGAAAGATCGAGACGCCGCGAAAGACTTCGCCCTGAACTTTGCCGTGCGTGGTTTCGACGATGACGCTTGCGCGCGTGGCGCTACGGTCGTCGTTTGTATCGGCTGCGTGATCGATCATTTGTGCATCGTTCCATCCAGCGGAACGCTCTTCCGTTGACAGGAAAGCGTCGGGCGGCGCAGACATTTTGTCAACGAAAGGATTGGCCATGACGATGCTTGCGGCGCAGCCGGCAGAGACCGCCGTGTCGCGCGCCTTCGCCGTGCTTGAGGTGCTCGCCGGCTCGCCCGAGCCGATGCGGCTCTCGGCGGTCGCGCTCCGGCTCGGCATGCAAAAGAGCACGGCGCACCGCGTGCTCGGCGCGCTCACGCAGCTCGGCTATGTCGAGCAGGTCGAGGCGACGAGCTGTTACCGCGCAACTTTGCGGCTTTGGGAGATGGGCGTTGGCGTCTTGGCGGAGCATCCGGTCAAGCGCGCCGCCGCGCCGTTCCTTGAAGCGCTTCATCGCGCGACGGGCGAGACGGTGAGCCTCACCGTGCTCGCGGGCGACGACGTGCTCTACCTCGACAAGATCATTTCTCCGCGCCCGATCCGGTTCACGTCCCGCGTCGGTTCGCGGGCGCCCGCGCCGCTTACGGCGGGCGGCAAGGCGATGCTCGCCCATGCGCCCGATGCGAAAGCGATCGTGCGGCGCGCCCTGCCGCGCATCTCGGCCAAACGCCGCATCGACGTTGACGCCTTCATGCGCGAACTCGAGCAAGTGCGCGCGCGTGGCTACGCCGTCTCAACGTTCAGCGTTGGCGTGGTCAGCGTCGCCTCAGCCGTGCTTGCCCGGAGCGGGGAGGCGGCCGCCGCGCTCTCGGTTTCCGCGCCGGCCGAACGCCTGAGCGCAAAGAAGCGCGCGCAGATCGTCGAGCATGTGATGGCGGCCAGCGCCAACATCGCCGAGCGCGTGGGCCGGCTCTAGCAATGACCGAGACAATCGCCGTCACGCCCGCGCTCAGCGCGTATATCGCCGCCAGCCAAACCGCACCTATCGCTGAGGATATTCGGGCCCGCGCGCGTTTGCATGTACTGGATACGCTCGCATCCATCGTCGCGTGCCGCGATCTTGAGCCGGCTGCTCTTGCGCGCCGCTTTTCGCGTGCGCAGTCGGGCGATGCGCGCGCAAACGCCACGACCATCCTCGGCACGCGCGAGCAGGCGGCGCTGATGGACGCCGTGTTCGCGAGCGCGATGGCGGGGCACGGCGCGGAGATCAACGACTTCATCCCGTCTGCCTTCGTGCAGCCCGGCCCGTCGGTGGTCAGCGCAGCGCTTGCGCTTGCCGAGCGGCGCGGCGCGACCGGCGAGGCGGTGCTCCGCGCCGTGATCGCCGGCTACGAACTCGCGGGCCGCATGCCCAAAGCGCTGGGCGTCGCGAACTTGCGCCGCGCCGGGATCGCCAACCACGGCATTGGCCCCGTGTTCGCGACCGCCGCGGCCGCCGCATCGCTCCTCGACATGAGCGAGGAAGAGATCGCGCATGTGTTGAGCTATTGCGCGCAGCAGGCGTCTGGCTCGTGGCAGTGGTTGCTCGATGTTGAGCACATCGAGAAGAGCTTTGTCTTCGCTGGCATGGGCGCGCGGGCGGGCCTCAATGCGGTGCTCTTGGTGGAAGCGGGCTTTCGCGGCGCGCGCGACAGTCTCGATCATCCCGATGGATGGATGCGCTCGTCACCGTTCAGTGGCGGTGACGGTGACAGGCGGTACCTTATCGAAGCGCTCGGCGCGCGCAGCGAGTTCGCGCACACGGCGTTCAAGCGCTATCCCGTCGGCGGCCCAACGCAGCCTGCGGTCGAAGCGTTGCTTGGCCTTTTGCCCAAGCTTGCGGGCGAAGACGTTGAGCGCGTCGAGATCGAGATGCCGGGGCGCTGGCAAGCGTTTCGCGATGCTGAAATGCCAGCGCTCAATCTGCGTTATCTGAGCGCAATCATCCTGCGCGATCGCGGGCTCGATTTCGTCGCCGCCCAATCGCGCGCACGGATGCTGGGAGACAGCGCCGTGCGGGCGATCATGGAGCGCGTCGAGGTGCGGCACGATCCGGCGCAAGAGGCCGCGCCCGGCGCGCCGCGCACGGAATCCGCGCGTGTCATCGTCACGCTGCAGAGCGGCGCGCGGCATGAGGCGTTCGTGCCTTACGTGCTGGGCTTTCCCTCGCATCCGATGGCCGCGCACGATGTGGAGGCGAAGGCCGAAGCGCTTATGGCGCCGCATCTGGGCGCGCCGCGCACGCGCGCCGTGATAGAGGCCGTGCGCGCCATTGAAGCGCTCCCGAAGGGCGCGGACCTTGTTGAGTTGATCGCGCGCTAGGAGGAGCACCAAATGAACTTTATCGGTGAGCGCACGGACGATGGCGTCACGCGCCGTGAGTTTTCGTTGGAGGTGGCGGGCGATCGCGTGCCCGGCTGCATCTGGACGCCGCACGCCGCCAAAGGGCCGCGCCCGCTCATTCTGCTCGGGCACGGCGGTTCGCAGCACAAAAAGGTCGCCAACATTGCGGCCGCAGCCAACACATACGCGCGCGAACTCGGCGCGGCCTGCGTTGCGATCGATGCGCCTGGCCACGGCGATCGCGTCAGCCGCGAAGCTGCGGAAAAGGCGCGCGCCGCCGCGCTTGAAGCGGGCCGTCGCGCCCGGTCCGGTGAAGCGCCCGCGCGCCGCCCGCGTGACAACGCAGCGAACGCCGGCAAAGCGGTGGCGGAATGGAAAGCGACGCTCGACGCGGTTCAGCAGCTGAGCGATGTTGGCGCGGGTCAGCCGGTTGGCTATTGGGGCGTCTCCATGGGCACGCGCTTTGGCGTGCCGTTCGTCGCCGATGAGCCGCGCGTGACGTGCGCGATCTTCGGCCTCTTCGGCGTCTTCCCTGGCCTCGACGATCACAAGGCCGCCGCCCAGCGCATCAAGATTCCGCTCATGTTCGTCTATCAATGGGACGACGAGTTGATGAAGCGCGAGCAGGGCGTCGCGCTCTTCGATGCGTTCGGTTCATCTGAAAAGACCATGCACGTGAACCCAGGCGGCCACACCGGCATCCCGCTCTTCGAGCGCGAGGGATGGCTGGCGTTCTACCGGCGGCACTTGTTTGCGTAGTCTCAGTTGGATGTCATCGACCCGCGGGCCATCAGTTCGCGAGGAACTCGAGAGCGTTTACGGCGAGCTCCTAGGGTTTGAAATTGACGATCGGCCCAATGTCCACGGCGCACCGCGTTCGCGCGGTGTTGAAGCGTTAACGGCACTCAAGAGCGCGCGGGAGTCGCGAATTCAGCCGCTCGCCGGCAATGGATCAGCCGAAGTTGCGGAGAACGTGCGCACCTCCGATTTGCCTTCCGCGTTGGCGACTCGCGTTTTGAGTTCGCGCCCGCCGAGCGTCGTCTTCTGGACTTGCGCGAGCATCGGCGCGATGGCGCGCCGATCGCCGGCAAGCAGAATGAGCCAAGGGTGCGGCCCGCTCTTCCATTCATCCGCCGCGATGCGGAAGGGCTTGTATCGAGCTCGGCCGAAAGGCGCCGGTCGACGTCGTCGGACACGGTCGCCCACAGCGCGACCGCGATCGGTGCAAGATGCCCCGAGCCGGGCCGCGCGAGCGCAACGACGAACTGGCCCGTCGAGACGGCAGGCAGCACAAGCGCCTGAACGGCGCCGAGCGGCGATTGCTTGAACTGCGGTGCGTTCATCAACACCGTCATGATTTGACCGACGCCAAGCAGCAATTGCTGCGACTGCGCGGCGGCCTTCGCACAGCGATGAAATGCTGCCTGCACGCGCGCAGCGCGGCGCCGAGCGGATCGGGCTCATCGGCCGAAAGCGCCCCAGCGCCAGACGCCTGTGACGTGACATCGGACGACGCGGACAGGCCGAGTGCGCGCACGAACGCCATCAGCAACAGCGCGATGAGGGCGAACGCCACCACGCCGACGATGACGCCGTCGACGCGGCCGTCCATCACGCGCGTTGTCCAATCCTGGACGCGCCCCCACATCTCCACGACGCCACCTCGTCAATCGCGCTCGCACACTAGCTGCGATTTAGAGGCCGAGAAGGGGCTTAAAGCGTACGGCGCACTACGGTCTTCGCTGGCGCCGACGCGCAATCGCTGCGGTGGCGGTGACCACTTACGCGGCGATCGTGTGTGTTCGCGTTGAGGTCGAAGATGCTTTGGCCATCTCCGAAGGGATCGACGTCTAACCGCCTGCAGGCGGGCTGCCGTCCTTTGGTCGGTAGCTGCTGAAAACGCATCGACCCGTATCGAATTCCTATGTTGAGGCCGGCCATCTAGGGGGCAACGGAGTTCCCGGGGTGACTCACAAGAGTGTGCTGTCGTCCCTACTTGGCGGCGTTCTCGGCGTGGCCGCTCAATCTCGCGCTTGATGAGGTGAGGAGCCACGACAGCCATCGGTGTGCTGCTCATGGCGGTGGCCGCGAGCTTCTCGGTCCGCGCCGTGCTGATTGGGGAGGAGTACGACGACAAGGGGCTCGGGGACGATGCTGAAGCAGTCCTCCAGCGTCTCTACGCCGCCTATTGCGCGGCGATCGACACGCAAGCGCGCCTGCTCGCGACAGCTGGACTATTCACCTACCTTGGAGGCGCCGTGACCGGCTTGGCGTTCCTTTGGGCTCTTGTTGACAAGTGGTTTTCGTAAACGCGCGGCATCCGGTGATTGCCGCTTGAGGAGGGCAGGCGTTTGATGGTCGCGCACGTTACCCAATGTCCGTTATCTGGCGCGTCGACCTCGACGACCGCTTTGGGGATGAGGCAGCGCGCCCCGGTCGACCTTTCAACGATCATTTGAGTAGGCGTACCCGCGGTCTCCAAAGGCGCATCGCGTAACGGCAGTTTCCAAGCGCGCGCATAAGCTGCCGGCAGGGAACGGCGCGGTGATGTGGCGTTGGCTCGCAGTGGCGCTATGCTTTCTTGGACAAGTCGCCAAGAGCGCGAACATGGGGCCGCTTGAATGAACCTCGACTTTT
>CAZXNY010000159.1:0-6650 GCA_964642205.1 uncultured Caulobacteraceae bacterium | reverse complement strand
GGGCGCACGAGCGCGATGAAGCCCGTCGGATAGCAGCCCGGATTGGAGACGCGCGTTGAACTGGCGATCGCCTCGCGTTGGCCTTTTGCCATTTCGGCAAACCCGTACGCCCAGTCGGGCGCGACGCGATGCGCGGTCGACGCATCGACGACCTTCACCTTCGGGTTCGTAATCAACGAGACAGCTTCCTTGGCCGCCTCATCCGGCAAGCACAGGATGGCAGCATCGACGCTGTTCAGCAGATCCGCGCGGGCGTTCGCATCCTTGCGCTTGGCCGGATCGATCGACACGACCTCAAGATCGCGCCGGCCCGCGAGCCGCTCGTGAATTTGCAGACCGGTCGTGCCGGCCTCGCCATCGATGAAAACCTTCGGGGCCATGACGCCCTCCGTAGCCAATCCATGTGACACAAAGAAAACGGGCGCTTCGTTGCCGAAGCGCCCGCCGAAAATCCTTGAAAGGAAATCCGCTCTAACGCTTCGAGAACTGGAAGCTGCGTCGCGCCTTGGCGCGGCCGTACTTCTTACGCTCGACGACGCGGCTGTCGCGCGTGAGGAAGCCGTTGTGCTTCATGATCGGCCGGAGCGCCGGCTCGAAATCCGAAAGCGCCTTGGCGATGCCGTGACGCACCGCGCCAGCCTGACCCGAAAGCCCCGAACCAGTGACAGTGACATACACATCGAACTCGCCTTCGCGGTTCGAGAGCTTGAACGGCTGGTCGATCATCATGCGCAGCACGGGGCGCGCGAAATACTCGTCCTTGGTCTTGCCGTTGATCTCGACCTTGCCCTTGCCGGGCTTGATCCAAACGCGCGCGATGGCGTTCTTGCGCTTGCCCGTCGCGTAGGCGCGGCCGAGCTCATCGACCTTGCGCTCGCGCTGGATCGCTTCGTGCGTGCCGCTGGTGACGTTGCCGCCCAGGTCGCGGAGACTTTCGAAACCCTGGCTCATGCCGTCCTCGTGTTCTTGCGGTTCTTGCTTTTGAAATCGACGACTTCAGGCTTTTGCGCTTCGTGCGGATGCGCCGAGCCGGCGTAAACGCGCAGCTTCGAAAGCTGCTTGCGCGCCAGCGGGCTTTCCTTCGGGAGCATGCGCTCAACGGCCTTCTCGATCACGCGCTCGGGAAACTTGCCCGCGAGCAGCTTGCCGGCTGTTACCTCTTTGACGCCGCCCGCGTAGCCGGTGTGGCGATAATAGGTTTTGTCTTCGAGCTTCTTGCCGGTGAACACGACCTTCTCGGCGTTGATCACGACGACATGGTCGCCGGTATCGACGTGGGGCGTGAAATTCGCGCGATGCTTGCCGCGAAGGCGAAGCGCCACATAGGAGGCGAGCCGCCCGACGACCGCGCCTTCAGCGTCGATCACGACCCATTTGTGTTCTGCTTCGGCGGGCTTCACCGAGCGTGTTTGCAACGTGCGCATGACTGGTCCTGCGTAAGGAAGGCGCGCGGATAAGGCCCGGCGCAGTTTCTGTCAACTCAGAGCTATTTATTCCGCTATTTCAATCACTTGTGCGGTGGTAGTTTGATACCGTATACCACAGGGCGACAGAGAGACCCCACAGCGCCACCGCCACTCCCTGGTGGATCAGCGAAACGCCGATCGGCGCGCCCATCAGGATCGTCCCGACGCCGAGGAGCGCCTGGAAGAGCGCCACCCCGCCGAGCGCGAGCGCCAAAAGCCGCGCTGCCCCGTGCCCTCGGCGAAGACCAACGCCCGCAATGTGCAGGGCAAAGAGCGCCACGAAATAGCCGAGCGTCCGGTGGTTGAATTGCGTAGCGGCGTGGTTCTCGATGAGATTGCGCCAGAAGGGGTCAAGCTGCGCGTAACTGGAAGGTAGCCACTCGCCTCCGATCTGCGGCCAGTCCGAATATGCCCGCCCCGCGTCGGTGCCCGCGACTAACGCGCCGAGCATCAGCTGAAGAAACAGCACGCACACGAACGCGCCAACGAGCGGCGGCCCCGCGCCCAGCCTTGTCTCGCCACGCGGCCAGCCAAACGCGTCGAGCGCGAGCGCAAGCGCGTAGCCGAAAATGATCAGGGCGAGCCCAAGATGGATCGCGAGCCGGATCGGGCTCACATCGAGCCGTCCGTCGAGCCCGCTCGCGACCATCCACCAACCGATCGCGCCTTGCAGGCCGCCGAGTGCGAAGAGCCCGAGCGTGACGCCAAGCCGGCCACGCAGCCGGCCGGTCAGCCAAAAGATCAGGAACGGCACGGCGAACAGCACGCCGATGGCGCGTCCGAGAAACCGATGACCCCACTCCCACCAATAGATCGCCTGAAACTCGGAGAGCGACATGCCGGCGTTCTGGAGCTGGTACTCGGTCGTCTGCCGGTAGAGGTCGAACTCGCGCGCCCAGTCCGCCGCATTCATCGGCGGGATCGCGCCGCTGATCGGGCGCCATTCCGTGATCGAGAGACCGCTGTCGGTGAGGCGCGTCGCGCCGCCGACCAGGATCATCGCGTAGACGGCCACGCACACGGCGATCAGCCACCAACCGACGAGCGGCTGCGGCGCGCGGGCTGCGGTTTGCGTCATCGCGTCCTTTTACGCCCCGTCGGCGCCCTGCGCGGTGAGGCGAACGCGCGCACCTCCCTCCCCCGCGACGGCGCTAGCGCGTAGAAGACCTTCATGTCGCCGTCCGCCCGCAAGGCCTTAGGCAGCTTTGGCCTCATCGCTTACATGCTCGTCTTCATTGTGCTCGCCACGATGCTCGGTGAGCGCGTGCTCGCGAACGCGCCGTGGTGGGGAACGCTGCTCTACTTCATCGTCGCGGGCGTCATTTGGGCTGCGCCCTTAAAGCCGCTGTTCGGCTGGATGAACAAGGCGGATTAGTGCGCCGGCCGCGGCGGTGGCCTCACGAACAGCATGAGCACAAATCCCACGAGCAGCAGGATCGCGATCGAGCCGAAGCCGATGCGCAAGGATTGGTAGGCGCCCGTGAAGCGCTCGACGAGCAGAGGCGCGAGCCAAGCTGTCGCGGATCCCGCAAGCGCGTAGAGCCCAAACAACTCGCCCTCCATGCCCTTTGGCGTGAGGCCGATCAGCAGCGTGCGGCTGGAAGCGTACGCTGCTGTGATCGAGATCGCGATGATCGTCGTCACGCTGAGATACGCGACCTCCGGCGCAGTGCGGAAAATTGGCCCGTTCCAGATTGCTTCGCCGGGCGTAACGGGAATGACGAAGAAGATGCTGTCGGCCGTCATAGACACCATGCCCATCAAGCAGACGAACGTGACCCCAATCTCCAAGACAACGGCGTTGCGCGCGCCGATCGTCTCATCGAGCTTTCCAGCGAGAAATCCGCCGGCCACGGCAAAGATCGAGAGCAGCACGCCGTAGGCGCACATCTCAAGCAGCCCCCATCCCATCGCGCCCGCCGCGTAGATGCCGCCGAAAATCAGAATGCCTCCTTTGCCGTCGGCGTAGAGCATGCGCGCGACTAGAAAGATCGCGGTGTCGCGATGGTCGCGTAGCTTCCTGATCGTCTCGAACACGGACGCCGCGCCTTCGCGCGCCGCGCGGAAAAATCCAACGCCGGTCGCTTTCTGATCGGCGGTGAAGAAGAACAAAGGCAACGCGAACACCGCGAACCACACCGCGCACAGAAGCGGAATTGCGCGGCTGGGCTCATGCAATGCCGGATCGAGCCCGAACAGCGGCGCCTCCGGCACGATGCCCGGCGCCTCGACGCGGCCCGGCAACGCGAGCGCCCACGCCACGCCCGCGAGCATCAGCACCGCCGCCGCGTTGCCGAGCGCGAGCCCCAAACCGGAAACGTGCGGCACGAGGCGCGGACTCGTCGCGCCCGGCAGCATCGAATTGTGCAGCACCTCGGTGTACGCAAAGAGGACGCCCGCCGCGATGATCGCCGCACCGACACCCCAGAGCGGCAGCCCAGCCTCGCCTGGCGGAACGGCCCAAAACTGCACGAAGATCGCCGGCGTGAGCAGCGCCACCGACACCGCGAGCATGGGCTTGCGATGCCCCATGCGGTCCGCCGCTGCGCCGAGGAACGGCGCTGTCAACGCAACGAGCACGCCCGCGATCTTGTGCCAGCCGGCGATCGTCTCCTGCCCATGCACCGGATCGCCGACGACCACGCCCGACACGTAGGGCGCAAACAGATAGATCAGGCAGAGGATCACATACGGATTGCGGGCCCACTCGAAGAGCGCCCAGCTGACCGCCCCGCGGCTCATGCGTTCGCCGGCAGGCGCCGCCGCGGCGGCGATCGTTTCGGTCATGCTTCCCTCCCGCCCCTCACCCGGGAGCTTGCGCGCAACCCTAACCCGCGATCACGCCCGCGTCAGGCGGCCCTCAAATTCAGCATTCGTTAGGGCGCATTTGAAACGGTCGCTACGAGGCCGCGCGCCCCGATTCTACCTTTGGTTGCAATTGCCGGTTGAGGACCACGATGCGCCGCACGCTTTCGTTCACTCTCGCTCTGAGCACGCTGGCGGCGCTCGCCGCCACTGCGAACGCACAAGTCGCGAGCGATCCCTTCGATCGCGGACGCAACGAAGGCGTGCGCGAGCGGCCGCGTCCGGAAGTCGATCCGATTGGCATGCCGGTGGGCGTGTTCCGTCTCTATCCCACGCTCGGCGTCGCACTCTCGAGCGACGACAACGTCTTCGCCGGAGAGTTTGTCGAAGAGAGCGATACGATCTTCTCGCTTTCGCCGGCAGCAACACTGCGCTCGCAATGGTCGCGGCATGAGCTGGTGCTCAGCGCGCGCGGCGAACAGCGCTCGTTCTCGGATTTCGACAATGAAGACACCACGACTTATCGCATGGGGGCAGATGGGCGCGTGGACGTGCGGCGCGATTTACGCGGGCGCATGTCGCTGTCACACGAAAGCCGCTACGAGCCGCGCGGCGACAACGATCCGCTGGGCCTCATCGAGCCAATCGAACTCACCGAGGACCGCGTCTCGGGCAACATCCAAAAAGAATTCAGCCGCGTGCGGGTGAGCGTCGGCGCGGTGCACTCCGAACTCGACTTCGAGGACGGGCGTCTCGGCGGTGGCGGCGTGTTCGATCAGGATTTTCGGGATCGCGACCTCACGGAATGGGATGCGCGCGTCGATTATGCGCTCACGCCTTCGGTCGCGGTGTTCGCCAGCTACGTGGACCGCAGCTACGACTATGTGGCCACACCGCCCGTCCCGGGCGGCAATCGCAATTTCGATAGCAACCGCGCCATCGCCGGCCTGAGCTTCGATCTCTCGAACCTCATCCGCGGCGAAGTCGGCGCTGGCCAAGTCACCAGCGACTCCTCCACCGGCATCGGCAATTTCGACGGCTTCTCGCAATACGCCGCGCTCGATTGGTTCGTGACGCGGCTCACGACCGTCTCACTCCGTGCCGAACGCGATGTCGAGGAAGCGGGCGTGTTCACGGCCGCGAGCATCCTGCGCGACCACTATGTGCTGAACATCGACCATGAGCTGATGCGCAACGTCCTGATTGGCTTTGAAGCCAATTGGCGTAGCGACGAGTTCGACGGCATCGATCGCGACGACGACATCAAGGGTCTGACGGCGGGCGTTGAGTGGTTCGTGAACCGCCTCGCGGTCGTGCACGCCAGCGTCTATCGCCACGATCAGGAATCGACGGGCGTCGATCGCACCCGCAGTTACGACCGCACGGCGGCCACCATCGGCGTCACGCTCCGGCGCTAGGCCGGAGCGTGCACCAAAGGCTCAGCCCCGGCCGAGGGGCGTGAACTTCTCTTCCATTTGCGGGAATGCTTCGTTGAGAATGGACGCGACCGTCCATTCGTCCTTGGCGTTCAGCGTCGCGACCGGGCGGGGCTGCGAGTAGAGCTCCACCGTTTCGCCCCGCGCGCCGAAGATCTGACCGGAGATCTTCGAAGCGGCCAGCGCCACCGAAAGGCGCGCCGGTTGCTCGGGCCGCAGCGCCTGCTTCATCGCTTCCATGCGCTTGGCGCCGGCCTCATCCTTCACAGGAATAGTGGCGATGAGGCGCGTGAACGCGACGGGCGCGATCACATTGGAGCGAACGTTCTTCGATGCACCCTCCATCGCGATGATGCGCGAAAGGCCGGCAATGCCCATCTTGGCCGCGCCGTAATTGGTTTGGCCGACATTGCCGATCAAACCGCTCGTCGACGTGAAGAGCACATAGGCGCCGTCGTTCTGATTGCGGAAGTGATCGATCGTCGCGCGGCACACGTTGTACGAGCCCTTGAGGTGCACATCGACGACGACGTCCCAATCCTCGTCGCTCATCTTGTGGAACATGCCGTCCCGCAAGATGCCGGCCGGATTGATGACGGCATGCAGGCCACCGAACGTGTCGAGCGCCTGCTGCACCATCGCATCGACCGCTTTGCGGTTGGTGACGCTGTCTGAGTTCGACACCGCCTCCCCGCCCGCCGCGCGGATTTGCGCCGCGACGGCCTCGGCGGGCCCGGCGGAACCTTCGTCTCCGCCGCGCTCGCCGCCGCCCAAATCGTTCACGACCACTTTCGCGCCTTCACGCGCGGCGATCAGCGCAACGTCTTTGCCGATGCCGTTGCCCGCCCCCGTAACGAGGACGACCTTGCCTTCAAGCGCGCCCATGCGTGCTTCCTCCGGTCCGTCTGTTCTTAGAGTGCTTCGACGATCATGACGTTGGCCA
>CAZXNY010000158.1:4001-6653 GCA_964642205.1 uncultured Caulobacteraceae bacterium | reverse complement strand
CTCAAGACCGCATACGAGCGCGCGTTCAATTGCGATCAGGTGAGCCCGTTCGGCGGCATCGTCGCCGTCAACCGCAAGCTCGATGGCGCGGCCGCGACTGAGATCGTGAAGATCCTCACCGAAATCGTCATCGCGCCCGATGCGGATGACGAGGCGATCGCGATCTTCGCGAAGAAGAAGAACCTCCGCCTGCTGCTCACCGACGGTCTCCCCGATCCGCGCGCGCCGGGCCTCGTGCTCAAGACCGTCTCCGGCGGTTTCCTCGCGCAAGGCCGCGACACGGGCCACATCACCGCCGCCGATCTCAAGATCGTCACCAGGCGCACGCCGACGCAAAGCGAACTCACCGACATGCTGTTCGCCTTCACGATCGCCAAGCACGTCAAGTCGAACGCCATTGTGTTCGCCAAGGATGGCCAAACCGCTGGCATCGGTGCGGGCCAGATGAACCGCAAGGACAGCGCGCGCATCGCCGCGATCCGCGCCGGCGAAGCGGCCGAAGCGCTCGGCCTGCCGCAATCGCTCTGCGTCGGCTCGGCTTGCGCGTCCGATGCGTTCTTCCCGTTCCCCGATGGCATGTTGCAGGCCGTCGAAGCCGGCGCCACGGCCATCATCCAACCGGGCGGTTCGGTGCGCGATAAAGAAGTGATCGCCGCCGCCGACGAAGCGGGCGTGACGATGGCGTTCACCGGCATGCGTCACTTCCGGCACTGATGCCCGCAACTGAGACGCTTGCGCAACGCATCGCGGCGCTCAGCGCGCACTTCACCATCGCGCGCCCAGAGGGCGCCGGCCCGTTTGCGACTGTCGTTCTGTTGCACGGCTGCGGCGGGCGCAAACCGCTGATGGATCGCTGGGCCGACGTCATCAAGCAAAGCGGCTGCGCGGTCATCATCGTCGATAGCTACGCGCATCGCCGCATCAGCCGCGTTGAAGCCTACGCGACCGTATGCATGGGCCTTCGCCTCTGGGGCCGCGAACGCGCCGGCGATCTCTACGCCGCGCTTGCCTATGCGCGTGCGCAAGAGTGGTGCGACTCGAACCGCCTCGTCGCCGCAGGTTGGAGCCACGGCGCGTGGACGATCATGGACGCGCTCGCGCTCACGAGCGGCGGCGAGATGCTGCGCGCAACCGGCCTCAGCGATCTTCCCGGGGAACCGCTCGACGGCGTCGTCGCAACCTTTCTCGCCTATCCCTACGCAGGCCGCGCAAGCCTCGCTGGCCGGCGCGCCTGGCGCATCCATCCGCAAACCTGCGCGATCGCGTGCGGGCGCGATGACATCGTCGGCCGCCAAGAGCCGCGCCGCGTGCTGAACGGCCTCAAATCAAAGGGCGAAGCCATCGACGTGCACTGGTTCGAAACAGCGACACACGCTTTCGACGAAGCCGAGGCGTACGACGCGCGCGTCCGTTACGACTCGGCGCTCACAGCACGCGCGCACGATCTGATGCGCGATCTCTTGAAGACGATCTAGCGCCCCGCCGCCTGCACCAACGCGTGCGTCTCAGCGCCCGCGAGCGTGAGTTTCGCGAACGTCCAGCCGCCGTCCGCTTCCAATTGCGCAATTGTCGCACGGCTCGCGGCTACGGCCGGATCGAGCCCGCCCGCCCACGCCGCCGCCTGCGCCGCCGCATCCTCGCCGGTCTGCACCGCGCTGACATCGCCGATTTTCGCCAGCGCCAGCTCTGCAAGCGCGCGCTGATTGTCGAACAGCGCTTCGATCGTGCGGCGCATCGCGAGGCGGTCCCAATGCGCATCGAGCGTCAGCGACCCCGCCGCCGCGCGCAGCGCATCGAAGCCGAACATCGCGCCCACCGCGCGATAGAGCCGCGCTGTCGGCGCCACCGGCGTTCGGCGGCGTTCCGCGAGGTCCGCTACGTCGAGCGCGGCCGTCATCGGCTGCAGCAGCGCCGCATCGAGCGCGACATCGCCCGGGGCGCCGGCCGCGACGAACGCATCGCGCGCCGCTTCGGCGCGCGTGCGCTCGAGCGTTGTGAGGCCCGCGAGCCCCAGCCCTCGTTGCGCGCCCACCGCGCTCGCATAGCTCGCGACAACCGCATCGATCCCGCGCGCTTCGATCCGCGCGTGGCGCACCAGGTAGATCACCAGCCGCCGCAGCGCCGAGGCGATCTCGCGATGCAGCGCCGTTTGCACGCCCGCCGGCGCTTTGTTGTCGAGCGCGTTGATCCGATCCGCCAGCGCATCGAGCGCAAAAATACGCCGCGCCGCCTCGAACGCGCACGCCACCGCCACCGGCTCGGCGCGCGCGGTTTCACGCACGCGATCCACGAAGGTCGGCCCGCCGGTGTTGACCAAATCGTCCGCCAGATAGGTCGCCACGATCGCGCGCCGCAGCCGGTGGCGCTTCATCGCGTCTTCATATTTTTTGAGCTGCGGCGGGAAGTACGCTGTGAGCGGCGCCTCGAACGCGGGATCGTCCGGCGCTTGCGAGGCCATCAGCTCATCGAACAGATCGATCTTCGCGTAGGCGATCAGTTTCGCCAGCTCAGGCCGCGTGAGGCCGAGGCGCGCGGCTTTGAGCGCGCGCATCTCTTCGCCGCCCGGCAGCCCTTCGACGCTGCGCACCAGCTTGCCGGCGCTTTCGAGCCGCGCCATCAGCCGCTCGTGGCTGTCGAGGTCTTCGGCGGCGC
>CAZXNY010000158.1:0-3901 GCA_964642205.1 uncultured Caulobacteraceae bacterium | reverse complement strand
GCGCTTTCGAGCCGCGCCATCAGCCGCTCGTGGCTGTCGAGGTCTTCGGCGGCGCTCGTTTGCGAGAGCGTGAGCGCCAGCGTCTGATCGTAATTGTCCATCAACACCAGCGCGCCGACATCGTCGGTCATCGCCGCCAGCAGCTTGTCGCGATCCTTGGCTTTGAGCGCATTGGTGCGGATCGCATCGGCCAGTAGAATCTTGATGTTCACTTCGTGGTCGGACGTATCGACGCCCGCTGAATTATCGACCGCATCCGTGTTGATGCGCCCTCCTTTCCGCGCAAAGGCTATGCGCCCTGCCTGCGTCACGCCAAGGTTTGCGCCCTCGCCGATCACCAACGCGCGCAAATCTTCGCCATCGACGCGATGTGCATCGTTCGCCTTGTCACCGACTTCGCTGTTGGCTTCGCTGCGCGCCTTCACGAAGGTTCCGATGCCGCCGAACCACAAAAGCTCGCACTGGGCCTTCAGAAGCGCGCAGATCAGCTCAGACGGCGTCACCGCCTGTGCGCTCAGCCCCGCGAGCCGCGCGACCTCCTCCGAAAGCGGAATCGATTTCAGCGAGCGCGCGTAAACGCCGCCGCCCTCGGAGATCAGCGATTTGTCGTAATCGTCCCAGCTTGAGCGCGGCAGATCGAACATGCGCTTGCGCTCGGCCCACGCCGCATCGAGATCGCGCGGCGCCGGATCGAGGAAGATGTGCCGGTGATCGAACGCGGCGACGAGCCGGATCTTCTTCGACAGCAGCATCCCGTTGCCGAACACATCGCCCGACATGTCGCCGACGCCGATCACGTCGAACGGCTCTTCCTGGATGTTCTTGCCCATCTCGCGGAAGTGCCGCTTCACCGCCTCCCACGCGCCCTTGGCGGTGATGCCCATGGCTTTGTGGTCGTACCCGACCGAGCCGCCGCTCGCGAATGCATCGTCGAGCCAGAAGCCGTAGTCGCGCGCCAGGCCGTTCGCGATGTCGGAGAACGTCGCGGTGCCTTTGTCAGCCGCCACGACGAGATACGGGTCGTCGCCATCCCACCGCACGACATGCGCCGGCGGGATCACCTTGTCGCCGTCGAGATTGTCCGTGATGTCGAGGAGCCCTTTTAGGAACGTGCGATAGGCCGCAACGCCCGCCTCCTGCCAGCCTGCCGCGCCGCGCGGCGGCAATTGTTTCGGGAAGAAGCCGCCCTTCGCGCCCACCGGAACGATGATCGCGTTCTTCACCTGCTGCGCTTTGACGAGATCGAGCACCTCGGTGCGGAAATCGTCACGCCGATCGGACCACCGGAGGCCCCCGCGCGCGATCGGCCCAAAGCGCAGATGCACGCCTTCGACTTGCGGCCCAGCTACCCAGATTTCACGGTACGGCTTCGGCAGCGGCAGATCAGCGAGATCGCGGCTTGCGATCTTGAACGAGAGGTACGGCTTATGAGCGCCCGCCGCGTCCCGTTGATAATAGTTCGTGCGCAGGATCGCGCCGACGAGCGCCGCGAGCCGGCGCAACACGCGATCATCGTCGAGACTCGCAACGTTGCCGAGCGCGGTTTCAATGCGCTGCTGCAACTCGCCCGCCCAAGCCGCACGCGCGGGCGCATCTTCCGGCAGCTCCGGATCGAAGCGCACGCGGAAGAGCGCCAGGATCAGCGCCGCGATTTGCGGATGTGCGGCGAGCGCGCCTTCCTGCACCATCTGCGACGGGTCGAGCCCACTCTGCTGCCGGTAGCGCGCCAGCGCGCGCAGCAGCGCCGCCTCACGCCAGCCCACGCCCAGCGTCAAGATGATGCGGTTGAACCCGTCGCTCTCGGCGCGACCGCCCCAGATCGCGGCGAACGCGGCTTCGAACGCGCCCTCTACCGCCGCGAAATCGAGCGCCACGCCATCGGCCGTGCGCATCTCCAGATCGTGCAGGTGAATGACCCGTTCCGGCGCGCCATCCGATTGCGCGAGCCGCAGCGAGAAATTGAGCTCCGTCGCGACGAACAATCCCATGTGCTCGAAGATCGGCAGCGTTGACGACAGTGGCAAAGCGGCCTCGCGCGCGTAGATCTTCGCGCGCAAGACGTCGGCGCCGTCCCCCACGCGCCGGTAGGCCCGCACGCGCACGTCTTCATCTTCACCGGCGCGCAAAATCTCGGCGACATCGTCAAGCGCCTCAACCGGCTCGGTTCGCTCACGGTACGCGGCAGAGAAGGCACCGGCGAAGCGGTTGCGCGCGCGTGTACGGCCTGCGTCGTCAAATGCCGCGGACACGCCGAGCGCCTCCTCGAAAGCGTCTTCCCACGTACGCGTCAGCGCCGTGACCTCACCGTTCAGCGCCTCAAGATCGGGCGGCGCGCGCGTGGGATCGATATCCGCGATGATGAAGTGCACGCGCGCGAGCGGGCCTTCACCCAGCACGGGCGTAAAGCTCTCTACGCGCCCGCCATACGCGGCCTCCAGCCGCTTGCCGACATTCTCGCGCAGCACTGAATTGAAGCGGTCCTTCGGCAAAAACGCGAGCGCCGAGACGAACCGGTTGAACCGGTCTCGCCGCACGAACACGCGCGGGCGCGGCCGGTCCATCAGGTGCACGATCGCGCGCGCCGTTTCTAACAGCTCCTCGGCGCCGATCTGCCACAGCTCTTCGCGCGGATATGTCTCGATCACGTGCTTCAGCGATTTCTCGCTGTGCCCGCCAGGCCGGAAACCGCCATGCGCCACCACCCACGCAGCCTTCCGGCGCAGCATCGGGATTTCGCGCGTCGCATCTGTGAACGCTTCGGTGGTCAAGAGACCGATGAACCGCGTCTCGCCTTTCAGATCGCCGTTCGCATCGTAACGCTTCACCCCGACATAATCTGCCGCCACCCGCCGGTGCACGCGCGAGCGCAACGTCGACTTCGCCATCACCAACGGTGTCGGCTCGTTCAGAAGCCGCTTCCATTCCTGCGTGAGCAGCATCGGCTCGGCGCTTGAACGGAGCACGAAGCGCTCGGGATCGCGCAGCAGCCCGAGGCCGCTCTCTTCCAGAATGATCGGCTCGACAGGCAGGAGCGCGCCCGATCCGTCGCGCGCATATTCGTAATCGCGTGCGCCGAGGAATGTGAACCGGTCGTCGAGCAGCCACCGGAGCAGCGCCACGCCCTCGGCGATCTCTTCCTTCGGCAGCGCCGCGCGCGTGCCTGCAAGCTCGTCGGCGCTGGAGCGCATGCGCGCCTTCAGCGGCAAAAAGTCGGCGACGATCGTGCGTACGTCGCCGAGCGTTGCGCGCACGCCGCGCACAAGCGCCGCTCCGCGCGCATCCGGCAGCGGCGCCAGCAAAATCTGAATGAACGAGCGCGCGCCACCCGCAGCCGACGCGGTGGCAATCGGGTGAAACATCGCGAGTGCGGCGACGCCCTGATCGGCCAGTTCGCCCATCACGGAATCGACTAGGAACGGCATGTCCGGCCCGACGATTTCGAGCGAAGCGCGCCCAAGCGGGCGCCCGCCTTCGCCGAGCGCCGGGCGGATGCGCACAGCCTGTTCGCCCACGCCCTGCTCGCTCGCCCACACCCAAAAGTCATGCGCGAGTGCGAGCAGATCGCGCTCGGCGAATGCAGCGTCCGCGTCATCGGCCGCATCGTCGAACAACGCAGTGAGAAATGCGCGCGCTTCAGGCGTCAGCGCCCCAGCTTGTTTGAACGCTGGAAAAGCTCCAGCCGCTGCGGCGGCCAAGAACCCCTCGGTGGTGGAGGGGCGTGCGGCGGTGTCCATGCGTGCCTCGTGCTGCAACGCTTCGCGCGCCGCGCGGCGCGCATGGAAGCGGCAAGTGATGCAGAATTGGGCGTTTCTTACTGCGCGTCGCGCCCGCGGCCAACGCCGCACGCGAAGGTTCGCTGCATACAAGCGTGCAGTTACGCGCGCGTCATGACGGTCACAAA
>CAZXNY010000157.1:3313-6670 GCA_964642205.1 uncultured Caulobacteraceae bacterium | reverse complement strand
ACACGGCGCGCCACCACACCTTCTTCGAGATGCTGGGGAACTTCTCCTTCGGCGATTATTTCAAAGAAGCGGCAATCACGTATGCGTGGGACTTCGTCTCCAAGACGGTCGCGCTGCCGAAGGACAAGCTCTACGTCACCGTCTACCCGACGGACGAAGAGGCGCGCACGCTCTGGAAGAAGATCGCGGGCATGCCCGACGATCGCATCATCAACATCGAGGAGAATCTCTGGGCGATGGGCCCGATCGGCCCGTGCGGCTTTTGCTCCGAAATTTTCTACGATCAAGGCGACAAGGTCGCCGGCGGCCCGCCCGGCAGCGCGGATGAAGACGGCGATCGCTTCCTCGAGTTCTGGAACCTGGTGTTCATGCAATTCGAGCAGATCGATGAGCAGACACGCATCGATCTCCCAAAGCCCTCGATCGATACCGGCATGGGCCTTGAGCGCATCGCCGCGGTGCTTCAAGGCGTCACGTCGAATTACGACACGGATCTTTTCAAGACGCTGATCCGTGCGTCCGAAGCGCTGACGCGCACGAAGGCGGAAGGCGAAAAAGCCGCGTCGCACCGCGTGATTGCGGACCATTTGCGCGCGTCCTCGTTCCTGATCGCCGATGGCGTGATGCCGTCGAACGAAGGGCGCGGTTATGTGCTGCGGCGGATCATGCGCCGCGCGATGCGCCATGCGTACAACCTCAATCCGCAAGCTGTCGTGATGCACGAACTGGCGCCAACGCTCATCAAAGAGATGGGCGATGCGTACCCGGAACTGGTGCGCGCCAAGCCGGTGATCGTCGATCAGCTGCAGCAGGAAGAAGAGCGCTTCCGGCGCACGCTCGGCCGCGGTCTGGCGTTGCTCGAAGAAGAAGTGCGCGCGATGAAGGCGGGCGAAAAGCTCTCCGGCGACGTCGCGTTCAAGCTCTCGGATACGTACGGGTTTCCGCTCGATCTCACGCAAGACATTCTGCGCGGGCAAGGCCTCACGGTCGATACGGACGCGTACGAAGTCGCGCTGGAGCGTCAGCGCGAAAAGGGCCGCGAATCGTGGGCGGGCTCTGGCGAGGTCGCGGGTGAAGAAGTCTGGCTCGCGCTCAAAGACAAAGTCGGACCGACCGAGTTTCTTGGCTACGCCGTCGATGAAGGCGATGCGCCACTCGCGGCCATCGTCGCGGATGGCCGCATCGTCGATACGCTGGCGCAAGGCGCGCGCGGTGAGATCGTGTTTGCGAAAACGCCGTTCTACGGCGAGAGCGGCGGCCAAGCGGGCGATCGCGGCGTCATCCGCTTCGCGAATGGCGCGGAGTTCACCGTCGAAGACACGCAAAAGCGCGCGGGCGTCATCCACGGCCATCAAGGCGTGATGACGAAGGGCGCGATCAAAGTCGGCGACGTTGCGAAGCTCGCGATTGACGCGACGCGCCGCAACCGCATCCGCGCCAACCATAGCGCGACACACCTGTTGCACGCGGCGCTGCGCAACAACCTCGGCCTACACGTCACGCAAAAGGGCTCGCTTGTCGAGGAAGACCGCTTCCGCTTCGACTTCTCGCACGGCCAGCCGCTCACGGCCGACGAGATCGAGAAGGTCGAGGACGAAGTGAACGCGGTCATCCGCCAAAACGCAGAAGGCGTGATCCGCGAGATGGCGCCCGACAAAGCGATCGAAGCGGGCGCGCTCGCGCTCTTCGGCGAAAAGTACGGCGATAGCGTGCGTGTGCTGACGCTTGGCGATAGCTTGGCGCAGGACGGCAAGCCGTACTCGGTCGAGCTCTGCGGCGGCACGCATGTGAAGCGCACGGGCGATATCGCGCTCTTCTCTGTGCTTTCCGAAAGCGGCGTCGCGGCTGGCATCCGCCGCATCGAGGCGGCGACGGGTGCGGCAGCGCTCGCGCATCTCAAGGCACAAGCGGCGCTCGCAAAGGCGATCGCGTCGAATTTGAAGTCGCCGCTCGCGGAAGCACCCGAACGCGTCGCGCAATTGTCCGATGAGCGCCGCAAACTCGAGCGCGAATTGGCGGAAGCGAAGAAGCGGCTCGCGCTCGCGGGCGATGGCGCGCAAGCGTCGCCCGCTGGGCCCGAGCAAGTGAATGGCGTGTCCGTGTTGGCGCGTGTTCTCAACGGCGTGCCGGCGAAAGATCTGCGCGGGCTGATCGATGAGGGCAAGAAGTCGCTGGGCTCCGGCATCGTAGCGTATATCGGCGTCGACGAAGGCAAGGCGGCGCTCGCTGTCGGCGTGACGGACGATCTCAAGACGCGCGTGAACGCGGTCGATCTCGTGCGCGCCGGTGTTGCCGCTGTTGGCGGTCAAGGCGGCGGCGGCCGGCCCGATATGGCGCAAGGCGGCGGCCCGGACGGCGGCAAGGCGCCGGACGCGTTGGCGGCGATCCGCAGCGCGCTCGAGAAAGCACTGGCGGCGTGAGCGTCACCTATCGCGACGCGACGGTCGCGGATGCTGAAGCGCTAAGCGATCTCGCGCGCGAGACGTTCGTCGCCACGTTCGGCGCGCTCTATCCTGTCGCGGATCTCAAGCACTACATCGCGCACACGTACGGGCGTGAGATCCAGGCGGCCGAGATCGCGGATGCGTCGATGCAGCATCGGTTGGCGGAGCAGGATGGCGTGCTGGTCGGTTACGCGCGCGCGGGCGCTTACAAGCTGCCGTTCGACAACGCAGCGCGTTCGCCTTTTGAGTTGCATCGGCTCTATGTGACCGAAGCTGTGAAGGGCGCGGGCGTGGCGGCGGCGCTGATGGACTGGACGCATGCGCGCGCTGAGGCGGCAGGGGCGGACGATTTGTTTCTTGGCGTCTACCAGGGCAACGAGCGGGCGCAGCGGTTCTACAAGCGCTACGGGTTCGAGATCGTGGGCGAGTATCTGTTCAGCGTCGGGGCCACGCGCGACCCGGAATACATCATGCGCAAGACGCTGCGGGCGTGAGACCGGTTCGGCGCCGGTAATATCTCGGAAAGCAAATCAACGGCTTTTTGGACCCTGCCGATTCGGCGGGGAAAACGATGACGCACAACGATGCGCTCGTGGCCTTTATTGGGCCCGAGCTCTACACGCGCCTAGAATGGGCACGGCTATCCGAGGCGCAACGTGAAGCGATTCTCGGTGTGTTCCGAGTCGGGCTGAATGCGGGGGCTGCATCGGGCTCGATCTCGACGATCGAATCCGTGCTCGCGCAGGGCCAAATCATCTTCTGCGAAGACGGCTCGCGCTGGCGTGCGCTTGGCCAGGGCGACGCGGAGCTGGTGCAGGATTGGGGCGAGGGCGCGCTCGTCGCCATGCACCGCAATCTCATTTACCGGCTCGACGATTACGAGTCCGTCGAAGTCGAAGCGCTGCGTCTCTAA